>NZ_JAKREZ010000002.1:0-234906 GCF_022348345.1 Alteromonas sp. CNT1-28
AATTGACTTCACGAAAAAGCCGAATATATGGCAGCAATGAATCACGTTATTAAATCAACACGGTGTCTTGCAATCGGAGAGGGTCCATATATGGTATAAGGGCCTTCAGGTAACGTGAAAGGCTGCATTACTGGCAAGAAAGCAAGTTATTCTGTTAAATCGGTGTGGTAAAGTGCATACAACAAGTTGTATTGAATAGTTTAGAGAAGCAGGTAACCCGTGAGTTACAAATATGTAGTGGGTATTGACGGTGGTGGCACCCGGTGCCGAGCATTGTTGCAAGATATTGATGGCAATACATTAGGTGAAGGGGCGGCAGGCCCTGCAAATATAATGACCAACCCCGAACAAGCAATGGGGTCGGTAATAGACGCAACGTTAGACGCAATAGAAAGTACTGCGATGCCGATTACATGCGAAGAAGTGTTGCTAGCTGCTGGATTGGCAGGGGCGAATATTCCGCAAGCAAAGCAGTCTTTTTTGGCGTTAGACAACCCATTTGCCGATACCGTGGTAATAAGTGATTTACACGCCGCTTGTTTGGGCGCGCACGAAAATCAGTCTGGAGCCCTTATTATTTGCGGTACTGGTTCAGCGGCAACCCGTTACGACAAGGGTGTGTTCACTGACAAAGGTGGTTACGGCCTGCAAGTTGGCGATGATGCAAGTGGTGCGTGGTTGGGCTTATCAGCTATAAAGCATGTACTGCTTTCTTATGACGGCGTAGAGCCCGTTAGTGAATTAAAGAAGCGAATTTGTGAGCACCTTAATTTAGCGTCACCTCAGCAATTAGTGACCTTGGTGGCAAATTACAACGCTGCAGATTTTGGTGATATTGCCCCAGTGGTTATACAGGCTTATCGAGACCAGTGTGCCGCCGCGACCTCTCTTATTCGAAAGGGAGCAAATTACCTCAATCAGTTGGGTGAAGCATTGATTAATCAGGCTTCTACATTGCCGCTATGTTTGGTTGGCGGTCTCGCTGATGTTTACACGCCTTTACTTTCGTCTTCTATCTCTTCTAATTTAACAGCGCCGCTAAAAAGTGCTGAATATGGCGCTATCAGCTTTGCCAAAAGAGTAAAAAGCGAATGATAGAATCAATTACTGTCGAGCAGGTTTTAACGCCAAAAGGTTGGCTTGAAAACCAAACCATTACTGCTGATAGCGGCAAGATAGTCAGTATTAGCGATGCGACCTCAGCAGAGCTCAATAGTATTTACAACGGAAAGCTCATTCCCGGTTATTTCGACACGCAAGTGAACGGCGGTGGTGGTGTGCTTTTTAACCATAGCCCTTCTGCCGCTATAGTAGAAACCATGGCGCTGGCTCATCTTCGTTTCGGCACAACGTCCATGTTGCCAACTATCATTACCGATAATGCTTCAACAATGGCTCAGGCGGCGGATGCCATTGCGGAAGTAATGGCGGGCGGCCCAGAGTGCATTAAAGCGTTAATAAAAGGGATTCACTTTGAGGGGCCCTTTTTGAGTAAAGCAAAAAAGGGTGTGCACGAAGCACAATTTATAAGAACGCCTTCTGACGCAGAGCTTGCAACCTTATGTCGCAAAGATATTGGTAAAGTCTTACTTACTGTCGCACCAGAAACGGTGAGTACTAGCTTCATAAAAGAAATGGTTGCTGAAGGTGTTGTGGTTGCAATTGGGCACACCAATGCCAGCTATGAGCAAGTTCAGGCGGCTATCGACGCGGGAGCTACAGGCTTTACGCATTTGTACAACGCTATGTCTGCATTAACCTCCAGGGAGCCAGGAGCCGTTGGTGCCGCGTTGCTTAATGACAGAGTATATTGTGGTTTTATTATCGATCATCACCACTTACACCGCAAAAGTGCTGAGTTGGCATTAAACGTGAAAACTGCCAACCGCGCCTTGTTGGTTACCGATGCCATGGCGCATGTGGGCAGTGATATTGAGCGTCTTCACTTTTTTAATACCGAGATCGTTAGGCATGGCGATAAACTTACTACGCCAGACGGCAAAACACTGGCTGGCTCGTGCTTAGATATGCATAGTGCAGTTTTGAATACGCACAATGATTGCGGTGTAACGTTAGAAGATGCGAGCAAAATGGCGAGTGCCACGCCGGCTCAATTTATGGGGCTAGAGAGTGACATAGGCAGCATTACAGAAGGTCAGCGCGCAGACTTTTTACTGCTTAATTCCGCCAATGCACTGACCCACGTTTTCAGTAATATGAGAATGGTCTTTTAGGTAGAAATTTAGTATTAACTTAAATGGCTTTGAAATAAGGAAGTGTTATGAAGTTTGTGACAAAGTTTACTGTTCTGTTAGCCGTATTAATGTTGGCTGCAGGGTGTGTTACGCAACGAGGTATGGATTCTGGCGAAAGCGTTCCTTCTCAACCTAAGAGCGAGGAAGCCACGCCAACTGAAAGCACAGAGCAAGAAGATGTGGTGCAAGATGGCGACAGCGTAAATGATGGAACCACGAAAGGCGAATCGACTAAAGAGCCAGTTAGCAAGCCAGTTGCTCCACCAAAACCAAAAGTTGGGGTATGGGTTAGCGCTAAAAATTTTCCCACTCACACGCATATCGGTACCACTAAATTTAACAATTTTACGAAAGAATATAGCTACGACTGGCAATTGAACAACACGCTGTATAGCACATTCAAAAAAGCCATTGAGCAAAACAGTCGTTTCACTGCGGTGGATATCTCTTCTTTGGTTGACGATGCAGGCGCCCTTGATTTCGTGATGGGTGAAGGAAATAACGGGACGTTCAATGACAAACAAAACACGTTAAGAAAATCGTTGTTAGACAAAGGCATTGCCACTGTGATTATCGTTGAAGAAGCGCCGACGGTGGCTATTACCGAGTGCGGTACTTATGGATGTTCAGAGCATCAAAGCAAAGGGTTCGGACTGTTTACGCGTAGTTTTTTGGGTACCGATCACTATATTGCTTCGGCAAGCTTTAACGTTAGTATTGAGCGTTTAGACAAGCCAGTTGATATCTTAACGCTGCCAGTGTTTACCGAATTTCAAGATGATGCGCTAAAAAATGAGCGTGTTGAAGATTTCACACCGCCAGATAACTTTGATGAAATAACGGAACAAGAGTTAGCGCCAATTAAAAATACGATTGTTAACTACTTTGACCGCTTAGCGACAGCGGTTGGCAAGTATTTATCTGGTCAGTAAGCTTTTAATATACTGAAACAAAAAACGGGCACTTAAATAAGTGCCCGTTTTGTTATGTGGCTCACTTCATCTATTGATGAAGGCATCGATATATAATTACGCGTTTTCTTTATGCGCCAAAAACTCTTCGTAGTTTCCATCGAAGTGATTCAGTTTCTTGTCTTTAATTTCGATGATTTGCGTCGCCAGTGACGAAACGAATTCACGGTCGTGACTAACAAAAATAACAGTGCCATCAAACTTGTATAGCGCATTGTTCAAGGCTTCAATCGACTCCATGTCCATGTGGTTAGTGGGTTCATCCATTACCAATACGTTGATGTCTTGAAGCATTAGCTTTCCGAACAGCAAACGGTTTTTCTCACCACCAGAACATACCTGCACGCGTTTGTTGAAGTCGTCAGACGTAAATAGCAAACGTCCTAACATACCTTTTATTTGCAGGTCATCGTGTTTGGGGCTACGCCATTGGCTCATCCACTCAAACATAGTGATATCTTCGGCAAAGTATTTAGCGTTATCCTGCGGAATGTAACCAATCGCAGCGTTTTCAGCCCACTTATAGCTACCTGCGGTAGGTTCAATGTCATTAACCAAACACTTCAAAAGCGTGGTTTTGCCGGCCCCGTTCTCACCAATAATCGCCAAGCGCTGACCAGCTTCTAATAGCAAGTTCGCGTTATCGAATAACGGAAGATCTGGGTAGCTATGGCCTAGCTCTTCAAGAGTAATAGCAAGTCGGTGAAGTTTCTTATGTTGGTTAAACACAATATAAGGCTTACGACGGCTAGACGCTTTTACCTCAGCTAATTCAATTTTCTCAAGACGGCGGGCACGCGAGGTGGCTTGTTTCGCTTTCGATGCGTTGGCAGAGAATCGCGCTACGAAGCTCTGTAGCTCTTCGATTTCCGCTGACTTCTTAGCATTCTCTGCATGAAGCTGTTCTTGAACGAGCATGGCAGCTTGAATGTAGTCGTCGTAGTTACCCGGATAAACGCGCAGTTCACCGTAGTCGATATCGGCCATGTGCGTGCATACAGAGTTTAGAAAGTGTCTGTCGTGCGAAATAATAAGCATGGTCGACTTACGCTTGTTAAGCTCTTCAGCAAGCCAACTGATGGTGTAGATATCCAAGTTGTTGGTTGGTTCGTCTAGAAGCAGAATGTCAGGCTCGGCAAATAATGCCTGCGCCAAAAGCACACGTACTTTTTTACCGGGTGCAACTTCTTTCATTAGACCAAAATGATAGCTTTCGTCGATGCCAGCAGAGTTTAAGATATCGCCAGCGCGTGCTTCGGCGGTGTAACCATCCATCTCGGCGAATTGGGTTTCCAAGTCCGCTACGCGCATGCCATCTTCTTCGCTCATTTCAGCCTTGCTGTAAATGGCGTCGCGCTCTTGCTTAACTTCCCATAGTTCACGGTCACCCATGATAACGGTATCGACTACGCTAAACTCTTCAAACGCAAACTGGTCCTGACTCAAGATACCTAGCTTTGTGCCTGGCGCCATAGAAACGTTGCCCGACGATGGAGTAAGTTTACCGCTTAGAATTTTCATAAAGGTAGACTTGCCACAACCGTTTGCGCCAATTAGGCCGTATCGGTTGCCGTTGCCGAATTTTGCGGAAATATTTTCAAATAATGGCTTAGAGCCAAACTGCATTGTGATATTTGCGGTGGTAATCAAAACAGGTATCCAGGGGTAAAACGATGAGAAGAGATAGTAGTGAAAGCGGTTGTCACTTCACTAATATATAAAAGCGCGCGCACTATAAGGAATTGAGGGCTACATGTCGAGGGAATTTTGAACAGTTTTTGCGCTGATGTGCTTTTGGCGAAGCTTATCAAGTATAAACTCGATTGCCTGAGTGCTTTTGAATGAGTTATGTGACGAGTTAACAATTGTTGTGTCTTTTGCGTCAGGCAAATATGCGCTGCTATAACTGACGACAGAATCAGTTATAGCAGCGCATTCTGTTTCTGACTGGCAATACAAGGTGCTGATTGAGCCAATAATAGAATAGCTCTCGCCTTCTACAGAAATGTCGGCTAACGCTGTCATCAGCGGGTGATTGGGGCGCAACACTTGGACGCTATCTGGCCCGTAGTTTTGCAAGAAAGGAAGCATAGCAGCGGTTAATCTGCTCACGCCTACTTTTTCGATAAAGTTTTTAAATAGCGCTTTAAAACTAAAAGGGAGTGTGATGAGTGAAGAGCCTAACGATCCTATAAGGCTATTAGCTATTTCTGAGCCTCGGTGTGGAGTGTCGAGAAAAAACACCGTATTCTCTTTATACACAGGACTAAATATAAATATATCTCGCAACATTTCATCGCCTTCAGCAAGTAGCGCTTCTGGAGGCTCTGTGAAAGTAGTATCCCATAACGTGTTATCTGAATGCGTTGAAATCAGCTTTGCGATTACGCCGCCCATACTATGCCCTATCAATACCGCAGATGAAGAAGCGCCTTCCGATGACGCTATCCGCTGGTTTAGCTTGTACAGTAAATTGCGAACTCGCATGGCGTTATAGAAAGGAGGAGGGCCTGATGGGTAGTACACGTGCAATATCTGATAGTGTTGAGATAATTCTTCGTCATTGAAAATAGCCATTGTGAGATACCGCCAAATTAGCGGGTCTGAATTGAGGCCATGAATCATAATAATCGGGGTTTTGACTGAAGAAAGCTCTCCAATACTAAAGACTCCCATTCTCTTTTCAGCGTCTTGTGCATTAATAAATCCTAGCCAGCTGAAATTATGGATGTCGGCATTTTGTAATAGGGAAAGGTAAGCGGCAGCAGGTGAGTACCGTTGCGTGTATGTGTTGTTTCCAACCAGTATTTCGGTAGGCACATCGACGTGTTGGGCTTGCAAGGATATGTGAATTCTAAGCCCTTTCAATGCAACCGACTCAACTTGAAGGGAGTAAGGCGAGTAGATACCTTCTAGTGGATAGTTTAGGTCAAGGCTACGGCCATTCTGTGCTTGGTTGCTAATTCGAGCCACTGCAGCACCGCCAAGTTCACCAAATACCTTAGGAGAGAGGCGAGCGTCTAAGGCTTCTATTTCTGAAACTAAAACGAGCTCGCTTGGGCCCGAGTAGTTAACCTGAATTAAGTTGTCAGTTGTATGTCTAAGACGGAATAACTTGTTTACTGCGAGGTTATACCCGTCGATCCCTATAGCACGATGCGCATCGGAAAGACTGTCTCTTTTCAACAAGGTAATGTAGCAATCGAGCGCAAGCGCGATATCTAATGTAGTACTTTGCTCGTACGACGTGCACCGAGCAGCCAGCTGTATGTTGTCCAAGTGGCTTAAGTCGGGCAAATAGCCATATCCATATGCACCTGCCAAAGACAAAGGGGATACTTTTTTACGTATAAACTTATCTGAACTGCATGCACTAATACAGCAGACAGTCGCTACCAATACCCAATAAATGAGATTCTGCTTGATGCGCATTTCACCCAAACGCTAAAAAAAGTATTAACCTTTTATAGCGTGTTTTTGTCAAAAATTGCACCTCAAACTTAACTCCGTACGGTATGAGGCGTGAAATAGGCGTTTCGAAACACCCGCTCATTCCACAGAGTGCCCCTTATTGTTTGTTGCTTCTTTTATATTAGTGGCAAGCAAATAATTCCAGCATAAAGAAAATATTACATAAAAGTCAGCGCGCGGTGATGCATCAATGCAGAATTAACGAACAAAGCTTTGATCTGCATTCTTCGTATAAAGGTCACTTAACTCGTTATTTTAAAGAGAAAAAATGGAATCTTGTCTATTATGAAGAAAAGGCATTTTTAGTTGGTCTTAATCTTGCTGTTCTTATCTACTGAAAATAAACCGCAGAGCGCAAATGCGTCTGCTGAATCAGTGCGAAGTTTTATTTCACTCTAGTTTATCGTGAGTTAGGTAACGCAAAAGAAGAATAAAACTGGGCATTATAAAGAGGGAAACATCATGAAATTTTTGAAAAAAATTGCGATTGGTTGCTTTTCGGCAACGGTTTTAATGTCAGGCAGCGTGCATGCAGAAGCAATTAGCTCAGATTCCGTAATGCAAACTCAAGCCGCTCACTACAATAAGCAGCAGCTAATTGACATGGTTAATCGTGCAGACGTGCAGAGTAAATTGGTTAGCTTAGGTGTAGATAGCAACCAAGCTATCGCCAGAATCAACGGCATGACCGACAGCGAAATTGCCCAATTAAATGATGAAATTAATCAAGCGCCAGCGGGTGGCGTTGTGGGCGCAGTGCTTACCGTACTTGCTATTATCGCAATTTTGGACCTAATTGGTGTAACTGACGTTTACCCATTTATTCGTCCAGTGAACAGCTAATTGAATGATCAATTCAGTTAAAAAGGCCTGCGCGTTAGCAGGCCTTTCGCTTCTATTTTTGCTTTCAGGCTGTCAGTCCACACCTCAAGCTGACAAGCTGCGGCAAGAGGGACTTGCCTCTTTACCTGAATCTCACACTATTCAATCTGTTCCGTTTTTCCCCCAAGAACAGTTTTATTGCGGACCTACCACACTATCTGAAGTGTTTGGTTATTATGGTGAAAGCACCTCTCCAAATGATATTGCGCCTAAGTTGTTCATTCCCAGTAAAGAAGGGAGTTTACAACTAGAAATGGTGAGCGCTACCCGACAATTTGGTTTTTTGCCATATTCTGACCGAGGGACTTTATCGTCAATTATGTCGTTAGTTAAAGACGATATCCCAGTGATTGTTTTTCAAAATTTGTCCATCCAGTTATTACCCCAATGGCACTACGCTGTTGTTATTGGGTTCGATAGTGATAAGGGGACGGTTACTTTACATACCGGCCTTACGCCTAATCACGAAATGTCGCTTGAGCTTTTTGAAAGAACGTGGGGAAGAGGAAATTACTGGTATTTGGCACCAGTTCCTCCTAATGTAACCTCGCCTGAGATGACACCGTTCACTTATGTAAGTGCGGCTTACGACATGCTTAAAGTGGGAGATAAAGCGCGTTCATTGGCGTTTTTGGAAACCGCGTCGCATACATGGCCAACGTACTGGTTAAGTTATTTCCTGATTGCTAATTATTACTTAGAGCAAAACGACAACCAAGCCGTGGCTTGGTTTGAGAAAGGCTATGAAGTGGGGCAGCACCAACATGTTTATGTTCACAACTACGTATTAGCTTTGCGCGAAAACAACATGCCCGAGAAGGCAAATACAATTCTAAAACAGGGGCTTGAACGCTTTCCCAATAACGAACCGCTGTTAACATTGGCTGAGAAATAAACCTAAACTTTAAGAGTATTCGCATTTACGAAAACTTATCGTCTACTATTAACCTAGGAAGTAATTGTGAAAGTAGGCTATGCCAAAAATACTGAGCTCATCAACAATTTCGTACGAGAACGGGGTAGTCACCACTCGACTCTATGGCGCGTTTAATGAAAAAAGTGCGGAAGACTACAGCGATCGTCTTTTTAAACTAGTCATAGGACTGAATCAACGACCCTTTTCCCTTCTGGCAGATATTAGCCAAGTTGAAGGTGCAACTCCTGAGGCCTTCGACATACTCAAGCGTATTATAAAACGGCTCCCTGATATGGGATTAATCGCGAAAGCTTATGTTTATAAAGAACCTGTTATACGTGGAATAATGTTTCAGAGGATCCCCGAGCTCAAAAGTATGGATTATCTTTTTTTCACAGATATTGACGAAGCTTCTTCGTGGTTGTCTCGCGAATATGAACGCAAACTATCTCTGCTCTCTGATTCCTAATTAGCCTGTAATAAGTTAATAGCGCAATTAACTATCTCATTTCCCACATCTGGTTGGTGCAGTTAACTCTAGTGGTTAACCCCTATGGTGGATGGGCGTTTTTTGCTCGATCCTAATTTGGTTAACGCTATCTAGTCGTTGCTCAGTATTAACGCTGAACGCATTGATAGCTCCAAATTTTAAGGATTGAATAATGAAAAAAAGAACCCTTATATATGCTGCGGTAGCAGCGGCTTTACCTTTCGTAGCAAGCGCCTCCAAAGTACACGCACCCTTAGATACTTCATCGCACCGCATTGCTGAAATAAATCTGACTGACAATGTTGTTAACCCGCCAGCAAACAGCTTGTTTCAAATGGCGTTAGACCAACTGCAAACCACATTCCCATCATCTACATTACGAACAGCTAATGGTCATTTAGATAGTGTTTTTGGTATTGCCATTGATGTTTCAGGCACGTCGCCTGAACAGATGGGGTATGACTTTATTAGTCGACATTCTGCTCTTTTAGGTGGGCTAAGTGACGGGGATTTTGTTTTTAACCCTCACCGCAGCAAATCAGCATTGGGTGGTCATTTAGTGAGGTTTGACCAAGTCATTGATGGTGTAAAAATCAAAGATAGAGGTGTCGGCCTCTTAATCGATGAGTCTCAGGTGGTGAGAGCGCTGTTTGCCGATACAGCTATAAATACGCCTATTGCTAACTCTCAGGTTCTTTCTGCTAATAGCGCGATCAGCGTGGCAACTGCCGATTTAGCGTCTTACAAGCGAGCATTGCCAATAGAAGCTCTTGATGTACTGAACCCCGCTTTTTCTCAAATAGAAAAAAGCCTTGGCATTTTCGCCAAGCCAGTACCACAGAAAGTGGTGGTACAAGATAACAATAAACTGAAACTCGCATGGAAGTTCTTCTATTACTCTTCAAATCCCTTTGGTGTGTTTGAGTATGTCATCGATGCCCAGTCGGGAGACATTCTGGCACGTAATGATCGGGTCAAAACCATTCTTCCTTCAGGTGAAAATGAAGTTACGCAAACGGGGCAGGTTGGCTTAGTTCAGCAGACTGCGGATTATTTCCCAACATTTCCACCCATTACGCGTTCAATGCAAAGTGAATGTTTGATAGAGGACGATGCAGGTGGCTACACCGGCAAACCGAAAGGGATGGAACGCATTAATCTACGTAAGTTTGACGATTCTAACTTAGTGACGGGTGTTGAAGGTTTGCTTACAGGTAAGCACGCGCTTATTGAAAGCGCGATGCTGACAAAAGGGCCTTTTCCACAAGCGGCAACGGGTACGTATCACTTCAGCGAGGATGCTGCCATAGAGGCAAGACCTGTCGAAGATGATCATGTAACGCCTTCTACGGCACATCACATTGACGGCATCAGCCAGTTTATTTACATCACCACATTGCTCGAATATTTAGATTACCTTCATAAAGGCGGCGATGCTGTGCATAGTCGTGGCGTGGGCGATGGCTCGTTTCCAAATAGCTACCCTAACGAAGCGGTACCGTTAACTGGTGTGGTACATATTCCAAATGTGCTCGACCCACCAGATAATCCAGCAGATCCTGAGTTTATGGCTAAGCTATTGGGCTTGGACAACGCATTCGCAGTGCCGTTATCACAGGAAATTGCAGGTGAAGAGGTCGTGGTTAACCCGACAGCTTACGGCCATGGTTACTTATTCAACAACCTAGCAATGGATTTCTCGGTTCCCATTCATGAAGGCACCCATGCGACAATTACCCCTATCGCAGGTTTTGAAGGCGAGCCAGAAGGTGGCGCGCTTAACGAAGGGCAAGCCGACCTATGGGCATACACGGTAGGCGAAACACCAGATTTAGGTACTTACCCCGTTAATTCGTGCGATTTACGAAAATTCTTAAGAGAGCAGGGGGTTAATCCCGACTCATTTGAGTTTATTCGTTCTGCACAGAGCCAAATTCGTTATTCGCAGTTAGGCACAAGAGACAACGCATTTGAAGTGCATCGTGATGGAGAAATTTACGCGGGTGCAATGTGGGACTTAAGAGAGCTTATGGTGGCGCTGCAGCCTAGACAAGATTTCGTTCGCCCCGATCCAGTTACCGGCGATCCTACCCAAGAAACTAGCTTGGGCAAAGAAACGTGGGAACGTATCTTCCTAGGCTCAATGTACGTGCTAGGGGTATCTGCGCCAGATACCTTCGTGCGCGCACGGGATGCAGTGTTAATTGCCGATGCCGCCTTATATCCTACCGATCCTTTAGATTTAACTTCACCAGGTCGTCATCATGCATTAATTGAGCGTGTTTTTGCTGCCAGAGAGCTAGGTGCAAACGCGAAAGCACCGTTAGGCGGTCGACAGACTATATCAACGGCAGTGAGCGAGTTTACGGCTACCCAGGCTAAGCCATCGACACCAGACGCTATAGACGCGCATATCATTTCTGATGACGCGATTGAAATTACGTGGGAAACCGTACCTGACGCTTTTGCTTATCAATTGCTAAAACGCAAAAAAGGGTCGAGTGCGCGTTTGTTTACGGGTGTATCAACCCGAGAATACTTTGACGGCGACCTCACATTCTCTGGCTTCACCCATGTTGAATTTATTGTGGGCGATAATCGCTACATAGACAAAGGGCAAGGTTTAGGGCGTGGTGCAGGTCAAGGCATAGACTCGTTTGACTATGAATACGTAGTACGTGCAATCAGCCTTAACCCTAATCAGCAAGTTGGTTTTTCTAATATGTCAGGGATTGCTTCAACCGGCTTAAACACGGTGGATGTGAGTGAGCAAGTTGACTACAAGGTGGGTAATGTAAACTACAATAACGGTATCTTTGCCTTTGATATTGCGTTGATAAATACTGGCGACGAGAGAATTTACGGTCCAGTTGATTTCGATATTACTCATATTAGCAATGGCAGTATTACCGTATTGAATGCAGATAATGGTGGCACTGGTCAAAACGGCAACATAGCAAGGTTCCGTTTCGATCAATCGCTAGATGTAGACAGAACATCTGCACTGCGTTATCTAAAGTTTGATAACCCAAATGGAAAACTCTTTACGTTCCAAGCGCGGATCAGCGGCTACGAAGCTGGCGCTTCGTCAACCGGTAGAGGAGAAACGCCTACCTTTGATACGTCTGAGCCAAAAGAACAGTCTGTGGTTTACCATAATATTGAGGAGCACACGGGTGTTGTCTTAATTGGTGCAGCGGATGAAGCATTGGTTGATGGCGTTGACTATGTTGATATCCCGTTTACAGCGCTGCCTAGTGCATCAAGTGTAGTTGCAACGCTGAGCGCTGATGTTGAGGTAGTAGCGGTGCCAGATCTTGACTTTGAACTGCTCGATGCCGAAGGCAATATTATGGCGAGCTCCGGCAACTTGGGCTCTAATGAGCAAGTTGGCGGTGGCATTGTCCCCGGAGAAACCTATCGGGTTCGCGTGAATGGTTGGGCTAACGGCCCGACGTCATACCGGGTTGTTATTGATCAGTTTGTAAGTGATATTAACGACGCAAACGTTGATCAAAATGGTAATGCGACAACGGGAACAGTAACGTTTGAGTTTAATCCCGTAACAGGGAAAGTAATACCTTTGAACTTACTTAATTAGTCGCCCGTGAAAACACGAAGAATCTAGGCTAACTAGAAGAAAGGTCACCTACCAACAACTGCCTTTCTAAAGGCCTATAAAACAAACCAAAGCCCCATGTTGTGAAAACTGCATGGGTTTTTTTTATTAAACTCGCCCTCCGGGAAGGTCTGGCAAGTATCCTAGCTTCGTTCATTCCCGCGCTTCGCTAGGAAACTTGCCTGCGCCTTCTGAGTGGGCAATTATCTATGCGGATTGATATAACTGGTGCACCTTTTGCCTCTTCTTTCACGTACTAAGGTGTAGCTAAAAATAAAAAGTGCCTACTCATATATGCAGGAGCCCCGTCAGCCGTGGACAGCACTCAACTTCTTGAAAACCAGCAGGCAATAGCAATAGCCGGATTAGTAGGCGTTGTTATTGTGCTCTTCATTGTTAAACGACTTATTTTGGTGCGTTTGAAAGCTAAAGCGCGTTCAGAAAACAGCAGTATGTCTGATATCTATCGCGTGCTTGTGCTGTCGTTAAATGCCCCACTTAATTTGCTTATCTGGGTTATTTTCCTGCTGTTGGTTAAAAGTATTGTTTCAGTATTTCAGATAGAAGATGAAGGGGCGATTAAAGCGCTATCCATTGTTATCGAAGCTGGCCTCATCATTACTTTATTTCTCTTCTTCGAGCGTTTTGTCACTTACTCGTTGAGTCGTTATCGCGACCAGTCAACCATAGTTAAAAATACCAGCGCAATTGCCGGTGGAGCAGTTAGAGCGCTTTTCGCTGTATTAGCAATTTTGATTATATTAAGCACCATGGGGGTGTCGGTAACACCCATTGTTGCATCGTTAGGCATTACTTCGCTCGCAGTAGCACTAGCGCTACAGCCAACGCTTGAAAACTTCTTCTCGGGTATTCAGTTGGTAATGGATAAGCCCATTCGTATAGGCGACTTCATCGAGCTGGATTCCGGAGAACAAGGTTTTGTAGAGAAAATAGGATGGCGCTCCACGTGGGTTAGAATGCTACCTAACAACATCGTGATCATGCCTAACAGTAAGTTGTCTAATTCAAAGTTGATTAACTACTACTACCCTGAACGCGAACTGTCGGTGCCTGTTGAAGTTGGCGTGCATTATAGCTCTGATTTAGAGCATGTTGAAAACGTATGTTTAGAGGTTGCCAATACTATTCTAGAGCAGCACGAGTTTGGTGTTGAAACTTATCAACCTTTTGTTCTGTTTCACACTTTCGACAATTCTAGTATCAACTTAACAGTGATGCTGAGAACCCGTGAATACTTTAACCGCTTCTTCATAAAGAGCGCCTTTATAAAAATGCTTAAAAAGCGTTTTGATGAAGAAGGGATTGTCATTCCATTTCCAATTACTGCGCTTAACCTAGAGCAGGAAGGTGCAGCTCAATCCACAGAGAATTTAACGCCCAAAGCTTAAAAATCTCGCTAAATATGACTTGAGCAAATGATGTCCTAGACTTCTGACGGGGAGTTTTCGCCAAAAATAGTCAACATGCGTTTATCCGTATCGCTCTCTTTTCTATACACCGTTGATTTTCACCGAGTGATTTTTGACTTCTCAAAAGATACCGGTGGCAATTTGGGTTGTATTTCTCTTTTCTATAAAGGAAATTAACTTTAGGTTTTTCAAGGTTATACCGCTTGTTGTATGTTTTTTGTTATATTTATTAATAATTTGTTATTAATGCGATTGTTAATTATTTTCTTTTGCCTGCTACTATCTTTTTGCTACCGGTGGCAAATGGGCGGTAATTGAGTTTCTTTAGTTCGCGTGTAAAGAAGAACTAATTGATGTTGTCTTGTTGAGTAATTGAAGCAGTACGCCCTTCTAATTATTAATCTAAGGACAAAAAATGAAAAAGAACTTACCTATATTTCAATCGACGATAATTGCATCATCAATTGCCTTTGCCGTCTCTACGTCTGCAGTTGCTTCAGGTTTTCACACACAGAATGGAGGCACGACAGGCGGTCAAGGTGGACAAGTAGTACAAGCTTCTACGGGTAAACAAATTCACGAAGCATTGTGTAATAGAAACACCTCAGAAACGCCAATCATTATTCAAGTCTCGGGTACAATCAATCATGGTAATACTGAAAAAGTGTCTGGAGACAGCTGTAATACCGCAGAAGACAAAATTGAGTTAAAAGACATCGCGAATGTGACACTTATTGGTGTAGGCGGTGGCGCTACATTCGACCAGCTAGGTATACACATAAGGAATTCCCAAAACATCATTATAAGAAACGTTCATGTTAAAAATGTCAAAAAATCGGGCTCACCCACGTCAAATGGCGGAGACGCGATAGGGATAGAAAAAGACGTTCGCAACGTATGGGTTGACCACGTAACCTTAGAAGCTAGTGGTGGTGAGAGTGATGGTTATGACGGCTTGTTCGATGTAAAGGATAACTCGAAATACATCACCTTATCTTACAGCATTTTACGTAACTCAGATCGAGGCGGTCTGGTAGGTTCAAGCGAATCACAAGTTAATAACGGTCCGATCACCTATCACCACAATATCTTTGACAATTTGAACTCGCGCGTTCCCCTTGTAAGGGGGGCAACAGCTCACATTTACAATAACTACTATGACGGCGTTCGCTCTTCAGGGATTAATTCCCGCGCAGGAGCCGAAGTCAAAGTAGAAAACAACTATTTCGAAAATAGTAAAGATCCACTGGGTACGTTTTATACAACAACTGACGGTTATTGGCAGGTTGCGGGAAACACTTTCGGAAGTGGCGTAACGTGGAGCGACTCAGACAGTGACTATGAACCTGCAGGGCCAAACGTTCAATCTACAGCATCAATATCTATTCCCTATAGTTACTCGCTAGATGGGGCATCTTGTATACGAGATATTCTTGAGAGCACCGCTGGTGCCAACAAAAATCTTGCAGTATCAGACGGTAGCTGCGGTTCAACTGGTGGCGGTGGCGATACCGGAGGTGGTGATACAGGAGGTGGCGACACAGGGGGAGGTGATAATGGTGGCGGCGATGATAACTCAGGAGGTAATCCGCCAAGCGGCACCAACTTAGCGTTAAATGCACAATCTGACGGTAGCTCTAAGTACAGTGGAACAAGTTACGGGAACGTAAGGGATGGGGATGTATCTACTTACTGGTCTCCGAGCGGAACGACGGGAAGAATTAGCATCAAACGCTTGAATACGACAGTAAATACTGTACGGGTAATTGAGACCTCTTCTACTCAAGGTGCGGTAACATCATGGCAACTTGTGAACAATGACACAGGCAGCGTATTGGCATCAGGAAACTCAATTCCAAGTACGATTTCGTTTTCAAATACCAATTTGGATAAAATCAACTTTGTCATCGATTCTGCAACACAACGACCACAAATTGCAGAGTTTGAGGTGTATTTAGATTAAGTCGGTTGCGCTTGTTCTAAACCTTTTTAGGTGACTCTCAGTGAGAGTTTATTTAACTCAATAAAAAAGCCACGTTGTGTAACGTGGCTTTGTTGCGAGTACGTTAACCCATCAAAGGTGTTAGAAGGTGTAACGTGCAGATACGCCTAGTAGGTCAACATCATCAGCTATAACGTAAGTTGCGCCGAAAGAGAATTGTGGTGTAAAGAAATAGTCTGCGCCAATTTCAAAAGCTGTTTCGTCGTCTTCAATGTCGATATAGCGGATAGCACCGCGAAGCTCAAATTGCTCTGACAGCATTGAACGAATACCGGCAGTAATGCCATAGCCATTGTCGTCAGCTTCAGCAGAAGCGAAGCTTGAGTCTAGGTCAATATCTACATACTCATACGTCAACTCACCAAAAAAGTCGGTTGTTGTAGTTAAACCATAGCGGTAACCAACCCCTGCAGAGATATAGTCAAGTTCACCGTCAACACCATATTCGTCTTCACTCAACTGACCATAACGACCTGTCAGGTATACATTTTCGTTAAGTGATTTGAAGCCTTGAATTTGAAAACCGGTAGGCTCGAAGTCGCCTGCGTCTTCAATATCTGCTTGTACGTATCCAGCTTTAACGAAGTCATATGAAGGCGAAGCTGCGAAAGCATTTAAAGAAAGCGCGCCAAAGATACTGGCGAGAATAGTACGTTTCATTGTTTCTAATATCCTTTTAACAATAATTACTCCCAACCACTTCGGGAGCCTCATCATTATGGGGATGGATTTTAGAAATCAAACGGGCAACACGACTCGATTTTCACTATTCAACACCTTAAGTGGTGTACGTTTTATCAATACAACGGCATTGCCGTACAAGAGCTGAGTTAATTCCTCTTCAGTGTTGTACAGATGAGGATACTTGCAACGCTTAAGCCGCAAGAGGACAAACAAAAAGAAATGATAGGTTCTAGGGTAATTAAGGTCACCGCGTAAGCGCCTATTGCTGCCCCTGTTAGGTGAAAAAAGCCGGTTAGTGCCGCTAAAAAACCTGCGGATTTATCAGAGTAGCCAAGCATGATAGTTACGCTGCAGGGCATTGCGATGCCAATAAAAAAGAAGGTGATATAGCAATAAGTCAAAATACCCATTAACCCTTTTATTGCGAAGGGGGAAATAAGTAACCAAAAAAGCACTGAAAGCACAGCGATAAACAAGCTTGAATACTTGAATTTAAACAATGGTGAAACAGAGGCTAGTCGAATATTGATTATGCTTCCCATCACAAAAGACAGCGTGGCTAGAAGCGAATATACCGAGAACACAGTTTTGGTGAGTCCGAATTGCTGCATTATCATTGATGGCGAGATGGTAATGAAGCTAAACACAATGCCATAAAGTAGTCCGCTGGCCATCCCCACTGAGACGATTTTCATCATTGTGCTTTTAATAAGCGCTAAAGTATCGCTAAAGACGTTCTCTGAGGTTGTCGGCATATACAGTTTGAGGGTGGTGGAAACTGAAAGCAGTAAAAGTAAGGCGAATACTCCCATTACTAGTACAAAATAAAAGATAGATGAAACTCCGAAGGACTCGCCTATTAGTGTACCTACTAGTGGCGCTATTGCTGGCGCGATAGCGAATGCAATGTTGATAAATGAAAGTGAAACATTCAGCTGCTTTTCGCTAAATATCTGACGTGACAGTCCGCGCGATACTGAAACGCCAACCCCACCGCCTAAGCCTTGAATGACTCTTCCTAAAAGAAAGGTATTTTCTTCGGTGGCAAGTGCCACCGTAAGCGTACCGGCGATGAATACAAAGACTCCATACAGTAGAAACTTTTGTTTGTTTAGGTAGTCGCAGGCGACACCAGACACTAACTGCGAAAGTGAGAACGCGATAAGAAACACGGCCACGCTTTTTTCAATTATTCCCACATAGCTGTCGTATATAGCAGCCAAGTCAAAAAAGAAGGGGCTATAAATGCTGGTAGAGAGTTGGCCAAGAATAGACAAAATGGTGAAGGTTACCGTCAGCGAATAAAACGTATGGCGTGACATGGTGTGCTTCATCCAAGGGGAACCAAACTATGGGTAAAGAGACAGTGCAGTTAGGCTACAGATTTGGTGTTACAGTTTTAATAAAGACGCTTTTTTTGAATTTGAGAAAACTGATATCGTGATGATATAAGCGAGTGGTGACTAGTAATTCTAGAAAAAATGGTGGCCCCACCCTGACTTGAACAGGGGACCTGCCGATTATGAGTCGGATGCTCTAACCAACTGAGCTATGGGGCCATTTTGAGATGTGCTGTGCAGTTTTCTATTGCAAATTGCTATGCATAACAACCACAAGCGAGCGCAAGTATAAGCAGTTTTATTTGCCTTGTCACGCCTCGCTGGTGGCTTTGTGATTTGTTTGCTTTATTTTTGTTCACTAAGCTGTAGTTTATGTGCCTTGTTTGGCAATTTTACACGTCGCCACCCAAGAGCAAATGCCAAGCCTAACATGCTAAACAGAGTCGTAGAACCGCCTCCACCAGAGCTATTTGAATTAGTATCCGTTGGCAAGCTCACTACACTTTCGTTTACGGTAACAGTAACGGTGTCGCTGGTGCTAACTCCAAACTCATCCGTTGCAGTTAACGAAAAGGTTAAATTGCTTTGAGATGATGGGGCGGTAAAAGACATGGTTAATGTATCTTCATTTCTGATGGTAACCGTGTCGCCGGCGGTTTGCGTCCATTCTACGCTTGTTAACGCGCCTTCGGGGTCTTGGGCGCTTCCCGTTAATTCAACGCTGGCTCTTACATCGGTTTCAACATCTGTTCCTGCGTTTACCACAGGGGCTTGATTGCTCTCATCGTCCTTTATCGTAATCAGCGTTTCTACCACACCACCTAGAAGATTGGTGTCTTGTGCAGCAAGTACTAAACGAAATTGTTCGTTGTCTTCTTCGATAGTATCGTTAACAAGCGCTATATTTACAGTCTTCGAACTGGTATCGCCGTCGCTCCAAGTTAGCGCGCCGCTTTGGCTGACAAAGTCTTCATCGCTCAGTGCTGTCCCGCTTTCCAGTGAATAATTCACACTTACTTCGCCTTCACTTCCACCTTGGCGAACAATGTTTAACGCAAATTCAGAGTCGGTCTCTAAAACAGCGAGTTCGCCAGCGCTTAATTCAATTTTTCCTTGTTGGGCAGCACCGTTAATAGTGACTTGAGCATAGCCGCTACCAGAGGCGATACCTCCTCCTTGCGGGTTAAATAGTCTAACGAAAAATACCTCATTGCTTTCGTTATCTTCATTAGCACTTACGCTTAACGTAATATTTTTAGCCTGTGTTTCAGATGCACCCCAACTGAGTTCTCCAGGCGCTAACATTACATCACTGCTGGTGGCTGAACCCGCTATTACTTCATACGCAACTGTCATAGCCCCGGTACCTGTCTTATTAACAGGAAGGCTTAAGGTTGTATCAGCATCCGTTTCATAATTAGCCTGAGAGAAGCCCGCAACTGTTGTTGCGCTTAACGTATTGTCTTTTAATACAAACAAACCGCGCTGAATATCACTAACCAAAATATTACCGCTAGGTAGAAACGGGTATACGCCCCACGCACCATTAAAGTTGGTGCTGTTAAAAGCAGGGTAGGTGTCGAAAAAGCCTGCTTCTACAGGCGCGGTAGGATCTGAAATGTCTAGTACCGTTAAGCCACGCTCATAGTTAGACATATAGTAGCGGTTACCTCTTACGTAGCCATTGTGATCGATAGTGCCGTTGTCACTGGTCCAAATGCTGGCAAGCACAGGTGTTGTGAGTGATGAAATATCAAAAATCATAACCCGGGTATTTAAGCTGAAGTTTCGCTCGTCCAACTCATCGTGAACAAAGGCATATTGCTTGTCTTCACTAAACCAACCGCTATGGGTGTAGGCAACCTCGTTATAACTAATACTACTTAGTTCAGAGGTACTATTTGTGTTCGTGTGATCCCAAAGGCGCATTGCATCTTCATTGAAGTCAAGCATAACCGTACATCCATCAGCCGTAGCATTCACACAGTCAATTTGCGCTCTTGCGTCGGTAACGCGCATAGATGACGCATCATGCGTATAGTCGGCACGTGTAAGACCGCTAGGTATGTAAGACGCGGTTGGTGTTTGAGGTGAGGTTAGCGTATATGAACGAAAGGCTCCGCCGTTACTATCCTGACCAACCAAATGTAGCTGAGGCGCAGCGTCATTTAACGGTGTGTTTAGCGTGTAATCTACGTTTGAGATGTAGATATTGTGTGCACGGTTATCGTCGTTAATCCGCTTCGTTAAGCTAATACCATTAGGGAGGTCGTTAAGGTCAATGATGGTAAAACCTTCTGTTACGCTATCGGCACTGGCATAGGCATACGCTTTAAAACGCCCCGCAGCGCTATCGAAATACTGATAGACCTTAATGTCGCGCCATGTCGTACTTTGACCGGTAATTTCACCCACTACTACCGGCGCTGTTGGCTCGGTTACATCTACAACGGCAATGCTGGCCTGCATGCCAACAATGGCATATTCTCTACGGTTGTTTAAATCGACGTGCCCCCAAATATCGTTGGTACTATTTGATACCGACGACAATACGTTAACAGGTACGTTAGAGAGTAGATCGATATTGGCTGCATGGGAAGTCGGCAGCCGTGCCATCTGTGCAAGCTTCATTTGCACTGACTTCGGTACTAAGGACCATGTGCGATGATGCCTGTGCTTGAAAGGAAGACGCGGCTTTTCCGTCAGTTATACTATCGAACCCTTTTTCATAAAGGGCTTCTGATAAATAGGTAGGCACATTAACTAGTGTAGTTTTGTGCAAGGCAGGCTTCTGTGCCTGGTAATGATCTTCACGAGAAAAGCCTCCTAATACGGGTAAAAGACTGTCGTTTAGAACTTGTGCATGCTGAGCGTTGTCGAAATAATATTGGCCTTCAGCAACGAGAATTTTGTCGCCTTTATTGGCCTGTCGCGCGGCATAGCTCAACGTTTTACAGGGCCTGAAACGGTTGTCACACTTGCCCGCGTCCACGCCGTCTTCGGCAACAAAACGCGCTTTGTCATGGTCTGTGTGTGCTTGTGCACCTTGACTCACAAATGCTAAAAGCAGCACTATTAGCGTTAATGGGAATGCATTCATCTTGTCGTCCGCGCAAGTGTGTAATTAGAAAAAGGTAGTTTGTATAAAAAACTACCAGATATCCAAAGGAAGTACATACGTAAATGAAAATGCTTTTTCGCATGAGTGTCATGCCTTCGTTACTCTTTGCGGCGCTAGTGTCGTTAACCGGCTGTGATGTCATTAACCTCAAAGGAAGAGAGCCTGGTGAAATCCCGTTTAAGTTGGTGGGAGTCGATACGGGGGCATGTCCAATGATCATGAGTATTGGACAACAGCGATGGAATATAGACTACTTCGGTTTTTACCTTAGCAAGCCAGAAGTGCGCATTGATGGGAAGTGGCAGCGGGTTAAGTTTAAACAAACCCAATGGCAGACGCAGAATATAGCATTGCTAAAGTTTCACAATAAGTGCAACAATCCTGATGATGCCAATAGCAAAATTGTATTAGATGTATCGGAAGAGCTTTTAAAGCTGTCCACAAACTTGCGCTTCACTATGGGTCTTCCCTTCGACGATAATCACGCTAACCCGCTTACACAGCCTTCGCCATTGAATGACAGTACAATGTTTTGGAGCTGGCAAAACGGTCATAAGTTTTTGCGACTGGATGTGTCTAAAGGCTCAGAGGAAACACGCAAATGGTCTTATCATTTAGGTAGCGTGGGTTGCGATTCTGAATCAGCAGTCAGGCCACCTGAAAAATCGTGTGCTTTCACAAACCGGGTGGAGTTTATTCTGCCGATGACCCAGCTTGATACTGATTTAGATTTGGAAGTATCGGTGTCTAACATTGTTGCGCAAGTTGATATAAACGAAGCGCCAAGTTGTATGTTCGAGTCTCCTGAAACTGAGCCCTGTAAAAAGCTCATTCAGAATTTAGTGCACAGGCCTTGGATTAAGTGGCAGTAGCGGCACTTTTAATTTGCACTAGAAGACGAGCTCTGCTCGCTTTCAAGGCGGCAATTATCGCTCATGTTGTAATGATTTTAGGAGCGTGCAGTAAATCGCCCACGCCTTACACTTGGAATTTGCCTCACAATATTCCACCGCCTCCCGTTCCCGCAGACAATCCTGTGACCGAAGAAAGCGTAATTTTGGGAGAGAAGCTTTTCTTTGATAAGGGCTTAAGTGCTAACAACACGGTTTCATGCAGCAGCTGCCATGAACCAGAGCATGCTTTCTCTGAACCTAAGACGGTTTCAGTAGGCGCGAATGGAGACGCGCTAAACCGTAACGCATTAGCGCTAGTAAACGTGGCTTATAATGCATCCTTCACTTGGGCGCATAACAATTTAGAAAGTATAGAAAAGCAGTTGATGATCCCGCTTTTTAATGAACATCCTGTGGAAATGGGCGTTACGGGAAATGAAAAGCGTATATTAAAGGGCTTTGAGGGCAGCGAATATCGAGCGCTGTTTGAAGCGGCTTATGGTGATGATACACCCAATTTAAATAATATCGTAAAGGCGCTTGCTAGCTACGTGAGAAGTTTAGTGTCGTTTAATAGTGCTTTCGATAACTACGCTTACGCTCAAGATGACGATGCACTAACCGCCCAGCAGCTTGAAGGTTTGAATCTGTTTTTTTCAGAGCGCACTGAGTGCTTTCACTGCCACGGAGGTCTGAACTTTACTCAATCGTCTAAGCATAGTTTTCAACCTTTTGCGGCTCAGCCTTTCCACAACACTGGCCTGTATAACGAAGATGGGAAGGGCAGTTATCCGGAATCGGACATGGGGCTTTACAGCGTTACTCACAATAAACAAGACATGGGGAAGTTTAGAGCACCTACTTTGCGCAATATAGCCCTTACTGCGCCCTACATGCATGATGGCAGTATTGCCACCCTTGATGAAGTCATTGAGTTTTATGCTCGTGGGGGAAATCTGGCTGAAAGCCCTAACCCTTACCGCAGTCCGTTTATAAAAGGCTTTACGATTTCTGAAGATGAAAAGGCGGCGTTGGTTGCATTTTTGCGCAGTTTAACCGACGAGCAATTTGTAAAAACACACACTACACGCAAAAATTAGCGATTTATTGCTCATTTTGTGTAATTTATGTTTATACTTTGCACACATATATCAACCAAATGCTTATGTGCTGATTGTTAACATCGTGATAAACTCAATCACTTACATTCTTTGTTAATAACTATAAAGCAGGTGAGCGGTCGCGGAGATGAGAATGACTGAAAAACCCTTCATTACAAGTGGTCGAAATACCATCATTCATAAAATAAGAAAATTAGATCTATTGGTGATCAATGGTGATGAACATCCGCCAATTCTTGTTACTTATAAAGGTATTAAGCAGTACGAAGGCAAAGTGCCTGAAAACAAGCGCGATGCCAAGATGATGGACATGGAACTAGTAGATGTAACTACTAGCGATGTGTTTGGCGACGAAAAAACATTATTGTTCGTACAAACCCTAAATGGGAAAGAGTATAAAATCGATTACTCTAAAATTGGGACGAGCATGTTTATTAAGATTCACCAAGACAGTATTTTCTAAAACTCACCTTACCCCATATTGGGGTAGATGTGTTTTTAATTAATGGGGTTAGGCAATCTGGCCCCAGTTATCTGCCTTGAGTGAATTGAACCCTCCAATTACCCTTCCTTTTCCTTTAAGCTGTACGTAACGCTTTTTGAAAATGTTAAACCGGCAGATGTCCACTGGCGTGACTTCCGATGCATTTACTCCACTTACAACACCTGCAGTCTCCAACCCCTCAGCAATTAACTCTGAACAGAACCAGCTATTAAAGTCTTCTTGATTGTAGCTTATGCTGCCGAACAGGGGATGTTCATCAATCGCGTCCACTGCTGAGCCGAATAGCTGTAGCACGTCGTAAGGTTTCCCGTCTTGTTCAAACATGAAGTTAAAGAAGTCTCGCTTATTTTGCTCAAAGATACTTCTTGACGCGCTAGACAAGGGCAGCCACCAAATATCACCGTCATAAGATGCTACTCGCTCGCTTAGTCTATTGGTCATTACCCCTCGCTTTCCTTTATACGATGTTGCTTCCATGACTTGATTAAAATATCGATTAGAATCTTCATCGCGCATCTTCGTTTGCATAACTATTGCCACATGCGTTACCGCAGAGCGTGTCGTGAGTTTGGTCCAACGAGAAAATAAGCTATTGCCGCCAAATGCGATGATGTCACCAGGCTGCATATGCTCTCTAATAAGGTGATATTGTTGCTGCTCTAACATGGCTCTTCCTTGAATACGTGTTAAAAAATTAGATTGTTGTCTGCACCGCTAGGCGGGCAAGAGTATTTGCTTATGATTTTCCACTTTGCAATGTATGCATTTATAAGAATGTTGCAAAGTGTGTGTTAAGTACGACTAATAACAGTTTAGACCGATTATTAAACCTTAGCTTTTGTGTACTTGTCGCAACGTCTCAAATAGCGGTGCTTTAACGTTTTTATAGCGTGAATTTTACAAAGTTTCACTAATTTAATGGTGCGGGGACAAAAGAGGTAGTCACCGCGTTGCCGAATATTATCAGAGGAACTTGTTATGTTTATGTCACGCCGTGTTACCCAACTTGCTTTACTAGGAATAACCTTGTCGCTTACTGCAACAGTAGCGAATGCCGCCCCGTATCCCAAGCATGTAGAAAGAAACTTAATTGCAGTGTGTGAAGCGGTAAAAAGCGATAGCCGTTTGCGATTGCATCGCGCCGTGAAAGCGACGGGTTTTAAAATGCGATATATCCATGAAGGATTAGTGTGCAACGGGCAAGACATGCTTACTTTTGCACTTACTCATAATGCATCTAAAAACGCACAGCTGATTGCTCGTCGCATTAATGCTAGCCCTAGTGTATTAACAGCAAAACGCTAATGAAGAGTTTTCTACCCTGGCGATTGGGCTATGCAGCTTATAGCCCCTTTTTCGCTTATTTTTACTTTTCGCTGTCTTCATCCCATCACTTATTAAGAGTGGGATAAATAACGCTGACAGCTATTACTGCTTGCACTTGCAAGGGATCGCAGATGATCGCACTGGTTTTTTTACACTCTGTTTCTATGCAAAACTCACTTTGCAAAATGCTAGAAAAGCTAGACGTATTCAGTCACGTTTATGGCGCGCAATCGGTAGGCCATTGTCTTGCGTTAGCAGAGAAATATCCTCAGTCCATCGGTTTCTATTCAGTCTCTCAGTCAAGTCGAAACCTTGCATCACGGTATTGGCTTGCAGTAGGAAATAAAGACGAAGAAGCGCTGTTAGCCTTTTCTCATAACGCGTCAGGATTTGTTAAATCACCACTTGAAGAACCCCAAGTATTAAACGCTATAGAGCATGTCAAAACCAAGTACCATTTTTATGAACGGGACTTTCAATTCAATATGCTGGTAAAGGGACTTTGTGAACAATATGGGGTGTCTGAACCTGCGCTTCTAGCTACATTGCGCCAGCAATTGAACAAAAGTGTTCAGCCAAATGTTGTAGGGATACGCGCTGAAAACGGGTGGTGTTGCTTAAATCCAGCAGAGATTAAATGGATTGAAGCTGCAGGTGACTACATGTGTGTTCAAACGCTATCAGAAAGCTACGTTGTCCGCACAACCTTGTGTGAATTACTTAAGCGTTTGGGAGAGCAGAATTTTAAACGCTGTAACCGCTCTGTGGCGGTCAACGCAAAACATATCGCGCACCTGGAACAAAAACTCAATCAGCAGCGAGTTGTCATGCAAGGTGGCGAAGCGTTCAAGATTACTCACAAGTATTACTATCAGTTTTGGCTAACAGACTGAACGTCAAATCGCATTTCAGTGCAACATTCTACTATACGACCATGGTACTGCTGGTGGTCTAACTCGCTTATCGTTACACTTACTCACTGAATTTTGGGAATAAGTACCAGGACCTGCAAGGCCTAATAAGGAGCGATAGTGCGAGATGTAAGAAACATGATAGTGGGCGCAGTTTTAGTGTTTGCTGCTTATTATCTTGGGCTAGTTGTCGTTAGTGTGAGTGCCCTTCCTATTCCAGGGCCATTAATGGGCTTATTCTTTTTACTCGCGATGCTTTTTCTTTTTCCTCAGCTTGAGGTTCACACGGCGCGCTTTGTTACTTTTCCTTTGAAGCATATGTCCTTACTGTTTATTCCAGCCGTACTTGGCGTATCTATTTATTGGGCTGACATTCAGTCCAATGCACTTGCCATTGCTATCGCGATTATTGTAACGACGTCGATAAGTTTAGGAATAACCGCTTGGTTTTCGCAGCAATTGTTTAATAGCAAAAGCGGCAGCGGCTCAGATGTGGCAAGCAAGGGTGGAAAGCAAGAATGAAGGAGGCTCTACATCAAGCATTTAGCTTAACGGGGTTATTGTGGCTTAGCGTTTCAATAATTGGCTACATTATTGCCCTTTGGGTGAACAAAAAATGCAAAGGTCACCCGCTAGCGCATCCCATTGTCGTTACCGCGCTGATTGTGTCAGCTGGCCTTTATTTAACTGAAACAGGGGTTACTGAGTATCAACAGGCGGCTTCTTTGTTGCATTGGTTGCTAGGGCCTATCACTGTGGCATTAGCACTACCCATTTACAGACAATGGCAAAAGCTAAGGCACTACGGCTGGCGGTTAATGGCGAGTATTGCTTTTGGTGGCATACTCGCGCCTTTCACCGCGTGGCTTACTTTGTTTGCACTAGATGCACCGCGTGCAATACAAATTACCATGTTAGCTAAATCAATCACCACGCCCCTTGCTATGGAGTCGAGTGCACAGGTTGGCGGCATTCCCGCATTGGCTGCCGTTTTTGTCATTGTGACGGGTGTAGTTGGAGCCATTGTGGCTACTGGTGTGTTTGCGGTCCTCAATGTACAAAATCGACAGGCGCAAGGTATTGCTATGGGCACGGTGGCCCACGCAATTGGTACAGCCAAAGCTATTCAAATGGGGGAAGACGTGGCGGCGATGGCGACTCTAGGCCTTTGTGTAAATGGTATATTTACTGCGTTGGCACTACCTGTCATTTTTGGTTTCTTTGTTTGAGAGCTTTTCTCGTAACTTGGCGTTCTATCTGTTCGTTGTGATTTAGCCTGACCAGACCTGCAATCACCCGCCTTGACTAAAAGGTGCACAAGCTGCTGTAAAAACGCGTAGCAAAGAATCAACGCGCGCTGATGTTTGTAAGTAAAAACGTGCTGGCAATATTCCCCAAAAGTGCTATTTCTTAGTGAGGTGTTTCGTATCACTATATGCATGGTATCTATTCAAACAAAAAGTAACAGGGTTACTGCGAAGTGTAAGTTAACTCAAATCGTTACTTCAGTTCACAGTAGTTGTGCCGATACAATTGAAATTGCTAGAAAATACCGGCGGTAGCTGGTTTCAAAAGCTAGGTGGTAAAAGAACTTAATGTTTTCTGTACTCGTATGTGACGACTCGTTAGTTGCGCGCAAGCAAGTGGCTAAATGCCTTCCTCAAGATTGGGAAGTGGCCGTACATTTTGCGAAGAATGGTCAAGATGCTCTATCGGCGCTCGCTGAAGGAAAGGGCGATCTTCTATTGCTCGACCTCAATATGCCCGTTTTAGATGGGTACGGCACATTAGAAGCAATTCAGAAACAAGGTCTTAAAACCAAAGTTATTGTTGTGTCTGGTGATATTCAGCCAGAAGCTCATGAAAGAGTGACATCGCTTGGCGCTTTGGACTTTATTCGAAAGCCGGTGGATCCTAAGAAGCTGGCCGAGGTACTAGATAAATTCAACATTCTTCATGTTGAAGAGGACGAGCCGGAAGAAGTTTCACCGCTAGACCCTGAAATCCGCGATTGTTACCAAGAAATCACTAACATAGCCATGGGGCAAGCGGGGGATCATTTAGCCCGCACCATGAACGTGTTTGTTGAACTGCCTATTCCCAACGTTAATTTAATTGAAGTGTCTGAACTTCACATGATGCTTTCTGATATTGAGAGCCATGAGCAAGTTACTGCGGTATGCCAAGGCTTCTTAGGGCCAGGTGTTAGTGGTGAGGCATTGTGTATTTTGAGCGACTCTAGCTTTGACGACGTGGCTAAAATACTCAATGTAGAAGGCGAAGTTGACGACCAGCTTCAGTTAGAGCTGCTTATGGATGCTGCGAGTATTTTGATTGGAACCTGTTTAACAGGGCTGGCCCATCAAATGGACATTAACTTCAGCCAAGGTCATCCCATTGTACTTGGTCAACATCGTGCCATCACTGAAATTATCAGCATGAACCAAATAAAGTGGAAGCGAACGTTGGCGATTGAGCTTAGCTATGGCTTGGAAGGCTACAATGTTCAGTGTGATTTAATTTTGTTGTTCACGGAAGAGTCTATGAAAATGATGAATTCTAAACTCGCCCACTTGTTGGAGGATTTTTAATGAGCCAGCATTTAGATGAGTTACAAGAATTTCACTGGATGATGGACATGCTGCAAACGGTAGACGTTGGCATTGTCGTACTAGACCGCAACTTCACCGTGCAAGTGTGGAACGGTTTTATGGAAAGTCACAGTGGGCTTTTGCCGAGTGAAGTAAGAGACAAAACGTTATTTTCGTTATTTCCCGCAATCAAACAAGACTGGTTTATTAAGAAAGCTAAGCCCGTTTTCGACCTAAAAACCCGTGCCTTTATGACATGGGAACAACGCCCTTATTTGTTCAAGTTTCCAAACTACCGGCCGATTACAGGTAGTGAGTCATTCATGTACCAAAACATCACACTTTCTCCTCTTACCTCTGCGACGGGCAAGGTGGATTTTATCAGTATGATGATTTACGACATGACTGATGTAGCGGTAGGTAAAAAGCAGCTAGAAGCGCTACAAGTAACAGTGTCTGAAGCGCAAGAAGCAAGCTCACAATCAGATAGAGCAAAGAAAACCTTCTTATAACCGCTACGTTAAACCCGTTAGATTATATTGTTTATCTTGCGGTTCTATCTACATCAAGTTTTTACTCGCACTGAGCATAGAACAGCAGCACAGAGTGCGATGGGAGTACGTATGCAATCAAGTTCGTCTTCATTTTCAAGCTACCTTCCTCGCACCGTAATACGCGGGCTTGCAGTTATTGGTGGTGCTTTCATTCTAGCAGCCTGCGGTGGTGGCGGAGGCGGAGATGGTGACTCTAGTGGTGGGGGATCTGGCAATGGCAACTTAGTTGTTAATGCAGGCGCTAACGCTACCGTAACGGAAGGCGTGACCTATTCACTAAGTGCACAAGTGAGTGGTGGTGATGGCACGTATACGTACAACTGGAGCGCGTCTCCATCGCTGACCATTACACACGAAGACACCAGCGCTTCTGCAGCGAGCTTCGTCGCGCCGTTAGTTAATAGCGCCACTGAATACACGCTTACCGTCTCGGTAAACGATCAAAGCGGTAATACGGCTAGTGACTTCACGGTAATTACTGTTGCGCCGGTAAACATAGCGCCGGAAGCAAGTATTGATGTGCCTGCGTGGGAAGGTCTGCCAGCGAATACTTTCCCAGGCGGCGTTGAAATTATTTTTGATGGCACGGGAAGCAGCGATACTGACTCATCTACGTCCGATGGCGAAATTGCCGATTATGTTTGGTCTCAAACCAGCGGCACTAACGTTATTACGGGGGGGGAAACGAACCTTTCTACCTTAACAATTACTACGCCTATCGCTAACGAGTCTCAGGAACTCACTTTTCAACTTGAAGTAACTGATAGCGAAGGTGCAACCGACGTAGACACAGTGACAATCTCAGTGCAGTCTGAAACCGAGACACTGCCTGTGGTTGATGCAGGCTTCTCGCAAGGCGTTTTCAGTGGTGAGGTGGTTATTTTGGATGGTGAAGCAAGCACCAGTATTCCCAGTGCTTTACCGCTTACTTATTCTTGGGAGCGTAGTAACAACGTTACATCTAACAATGGGGCAAACACAGGAGTGGCAGCTCGCCCGGTAGATGACAACGATGCACTATCTACGTTTGCTATTGCCCCTTCCGTATCCACCGCGACTGTGGTGGCCTATACACTTACTGTAACAGACGCTAACAACAACAGTGTTGAAGACACCATTAACGTTAGAATACGCCCCATGCCGACGCCGCTATTGAACGACACGGGATTTTTGCAGCAAGCCACCAATAATGCGTTAACAGAGGCGCAGCAAAATGATTTTCCTGGCCAAGACGGACAACGCGGAGCTGATATTATTGAACAGAATGGCTTAATTGAAAAAGCTGGGCGTGGTAAAGCCGGCTTCGACTTTACCCGTTTAAATGCCAATGGCGACGAACAAGACGCCAGCGCAGATACGTGGTCGTGCGTTCGTGACAATGTCACCGGATTGGTGTGGGAAGTTAAAACTGACGATGGCGCATTTCAAGATAAAGACTACACCTATTCTTGGTACAGCGAAGAGGTAAATGGTGGTTTTGAGGGCGACCAGACAGGCGCGAATGCAACGTGTTTATTAACCAGCTGTAATACCTCTGCATATGTACAGGCGGTTAACGCACAAGGGCTGTGTGGTTTTTACGACTGGCGGCTACCTACTCACCATGAACTCTTTTCGTTAATGCATTTAGGCATTGCCGACGACGTGGCCATTGATGAAGATTACTTCCCTAACACCGGTGCAGTCTCTACCGAGCCCCTATGGTATTGGACCTCAGTGCCAAGTGCTGATGGGGTAAACAGTGATGATGCACAAAATGCATGGGCATTGGATTTCGATTCAGGTGTCGATAACTTTCTTAATAAGTCATCGGCGGCGCGTGTTCGTCTTGTAAGAGCAGGGAGATAGTCATGAGCAATAAAGTTAATAAATCCGCTCAACGCGTACTGAAAAGCGCAGTGCTAACTACACTCAAAATGGTTGCGGCCTCGACGTTGCTTGCTAGTGCATCGCTTTCAGCTTTCGCTCAAGAGTGCTTGTCTGATGGACTAGAAACCACGCCCAACGATAATTTTGAAGCAGTGACTACCAGTACTTTGTTGGATACCACCACAGATTTAGTATGGAGACGATGTTCCGAAGGGCAAACTTGGGACGGCTCAACATGCAGTGGTGAAGCGGTGAAGTATACGTGGCAGCAGGCGCTACAACTTGCTCAGCAGGCGAGTAACGAAGACCTGCTAGGATGGCGCTTGCCCAACGTTAAAGAGTTGGCCACCTTAACGGAACGCGACTGCGTACGCCCGGCGATTAATAGCTCGCTTTTCCCAGCTACGCCTCCGGATGATTTTTGGACTTCTACCCCTTCGGCAGATGACCCAGACAGAGCCTGGGTTGTTGCATTCTTTAATGCGAGCCATTCGATTAAAGAGAAAGACCGTTTCATTTACGTACGACTGGTGCGCACCTACACCAACGAATAGGTGTAGATAAAGATCTACACTGCTTCGTATTAGTCTTTCGTCTAGTATCTAACCCTTAGACTTTTTATCAACAAAGCACGCTCTATAATGCGTGCTTTGTTTTTTGGTTTGAACGTCAACTTTAAAGAAAATCGACACTCTTGCTTAGAGCCTGTTGACCTTTGGTGAATAACAAAAGTCTACAGGCCCTAGTATCAAGCTGCGTTTTGAGTAGATTGATAATATCGACATGTTCAACCTGATTTTTAGCACGTTAGACTCATGATGGCTTTTTATTTCCCAGTAAGCTAGCCACAATGTTGGTATGAAAATGATATCGAGCCTTAAGGCTGCCCTTTTTACAATTTGTTTATTCGCTGGACTTAGCACATCGGCGCAGGCTGAATATACCTGTAATATCGATTTTGCTTACGGTATTGCCGTTAATAACGAACAGCTTCGCGTAATGGATAAAACCCGCACCGTAGTTCAGATTAATGACCAAAACCAGCTGTTTGTAGGTGGGCGTTGGCAAACCTTGAATGAGCAAGAACGGCAGTGGCTAGAAGAGTATTCTTCAGGGTTACACTATGTAGTACCAAAAATGATTATTTTGGCCACCGAAGGTGTAGATTTAGCTATTGATACCATTGAGCATGTTTACCTAGGCTTAGTAGGCAGTGATCACGACAGCTACGAGCGTTTGAATGCTGCTATGAAGCGTGTTCAAAACCGCGTGAAAGATAAATTCAGGCATGCCAGTAATCATTATTTTATCGGCCCTGGATCACTGGAAAGCGTTGATGAATTCGTGGATAGTGAAATTGAAGCACAGCTTGAGGAAGCAATTTCTACCTCAGTAGGCGGTATATTATCGGCGATCAGTGGTATCAACACTGGAAGTGGCGAAGTAAATCAAGAGAAAGTAGCGGAAATTACTCGTCAGCTTAATAACGTGGGCGAGCATCTTGATGTGGGTGATAAAGCTACGACATTGCGTAAAAAGGCAGAGTGGTTTTGTGAAAAGCTCAAACGCTTAGACGTAGCGGAAGAAAACCTTCGAGCAAGTGTGCCTGCATTCAAGCCTTACAATATCATTACGCGACATGATAAGAGCGAAAACTAGTTGAAATAAGTATTACGTGTACTAATTCTGGTTAAAGACTGAAAAGCCTGCGTGAGCAGGCTTTTTTGATCTAGCTTTTTGGTTGGCTCAAATGGGCAAGATTATACGAAGCACGACAGCAGAGAGTTGAGATATCTACGCCCTTTAGCAGTTACCTGCCAGTGACTATCTGAAATAGAAAGCAGCCCTTGGTGATGAGCATCAGACAGTGCGCGTTTAACGTCATCTGTTAATTCAGTACCTGTGAAATCATTAAAATCACTTATCGGGCAAGGCTCAACTAAACGAAACCTGTTCATAAAAAACTCAAACGGCAGGTCGTCTGCACTAACCCGCGTTTGCGTATCTAAATACGGTCGGCTCATTTCCATGTAGCCTCTTGGATGCTTCACTTTAACGATACGATGAATTGTGCCGTTAGCGGCATCGGTAATCTTCCCGTGTGCACCGCATCCAATACCTAAGTAATCGCCAAAGCGCCAGTAATTAAGGTTATGGCGGCATTGGTGCCCCGCTTTGGCGTAGCCTGAAATTTCGTACTGGTGATAGCCTGCACGCTCTAAGAGGCTGTGGCCTTTTTCCTGTATTTCCCACAGGATGTCGTCGTCTGGCAGCTCTGGCGGCTTTGAATAGAAAGGCGTGTTTGGCTCGATGGTAAGCTGGTACCACGACAAGTGGTAAGGATCGAGCTCAATGCCTTGCTTCAAATCTGCCATAGCATTCTCTACGCTTTGTTCAGGTAGACCATGCATGAGATCTAAATTAAACGTGGGTAGTCCCGCGCTGTGTGCTTGTTTTACCGCATTTTCAGCTTGGCTTTCATTGTGAATACGGCCTAGCACTTTTAAATCCTTCGGCTGAAAGCTTTGAATGCCAACCGATATTCGGTTTACGCCTGCCTGATAAAAGCCCGCAAACTTACCTGCCTCGACGGTGCCTGGGTTGGCTTCCATGGTTATTTCAGCAGTGTCGCTTAAGTTAACCCGCTGTTTGACGCCGTTTAAGATGTCAGCCATGGCCTCGCTTGAAAACAAACTGGGCGTGCCACCGCCTATAAAGATTGTCTCGACAGGGCGGTCGCCAATGCGTTTGGCATCAATGGCTAAATCGTCCAGCAGGTGCGCCACATATTCTTTCTCGGGTAAATCAGATTTAAGCCCGTGAGAGTTAAAGTCACAGTACGGACACTTTTGAACACACCAAGGAATGTGGATATAAAGGCTAAGCGGTGGATTACGCAAAAGTCGCTCTCATATTATCAAGCAAAATCGCTAAGGCGTTGCCGCGATGGCTAATACGGTTCTTTTCGGCTTTCTCCAATTCTGCAGCTGTGCAGCCATGAGTTGGCACGTGAAATACCGGGTCGTAACCAAAACCGTCGTTACCAGAGCGAGCAGTTAAAATTTCACCTTGCCACTTGCCTTGACTAACTAATGGCACAGGGTCGTCAGCATGGCGCATAAACACTAATGTACAGAAGAAATGCGCTTTACGCTGGGTTTCGCCATCTAGGGCAGCTAATAGCTTGTCAATATTGGTGTCATCAGTTGCATCAGCGCCAGCATAGCGGGCTGAATAGATACCGGGTGCACCGCCAAGGGCGTCGACTACTAAGCCTGAGTCGTCAGCAATAGCAGGAAGGCCTGTTACTTGTGCCGCATGACGCGCTTTAATAATGGCATTTTCAACGAATGTTGTGCCTGTTTCAGGCACATCAGATACACCTAATTCTTTTTGCGCCACAACGTCTACGCCGTAATCTGCAAATAAGGATGCAAACTCTCGCACCTTGCCTTGATTACCTGTGGCTAAAACAATTTTTTCTGGGAATTTCATTGTGCCAGACTCCTCGTTTTTTCTTTGCTCCTGAAATAAGCTCGAGCACATTCATCGGGTTACTTTAGGTTATTCAGGACGAAGGTTGGGAGTGGTTTGAGCAAACCCTCTGCCGCAGGGATGCGGCAGCGGAGCGCACATGGATGTGTTTACCGCGTGTTTGCGAAAGCCACTCCCAACCTTCGGCCATCGCATCGCTCACCCTCTACGTGCTCGAGTTTTACTTTTTCTTTTTAGGCTTAGCTTTTGCCTTGGCTTTGTCTTTGGCCTTTACTTTTTTCTTTTTCGGGCCAATTTTAGGCGTTTTGTTTTTGGGGCGTAGCTCGTCAATAACGCGAGCTTTAAGTGGTTCGCCCATGTAACGTGCGGTTTTGGCTACCATGTCAAAATCGTGGGCCTCAACCAAAGATATTGCAGTACCTTTGGCGCCAGCGCGGCCTGTTCTGCCAATGCGGTGAACATAAACGTCGGCTTTGCGCGGCATGTCGAAGTTAATAACATGGCTCACGTTAGGCACATCAATACCGCGGGCAGCAACATCCGTTGCCAGCAAGATAGGTACTTCACCACTTTTGAAACGGGCTAGCGCTGCAATACGTTTGTCTTGTGGCATTTCACCCTGTAGCCAGCACACTGGAATATCTTTCGAGGCTAAGAAGTCCTTAAGCATTTGCAGGCGTTCGCGGGTTTTCACAAACACAACCGCTGACGTCGTTGTTTCTTGCTTCAAAATATTCACCAGCAATGCTTGCTTGTGATTCATGTCGTCAGCAAGGTGATACCACTGATGAATTTTGTTCTTCTCTTTGCGCGATGGGTTCGCTTCAATCACTTCAGGATTGTTAAGAATGTCATGAGCGAAAGTCTTAACGCCTTTGCCTTCAAGCGTGGCAGAGAACAATAGGTTTTGCTTGCGCCAGCGCGCTTCGGCAGCAATTTGGTTAACTACCGTTGAGAAACCCATATCCAACATGCGGTCAGCTTCATCAAGAATTAAACACTCGATATCACGGCAATCTGCGGCTTCTTTTTCGATATGCTCAAGCAAACGACCTGGCGTGGCCACAAGAATATCGAGATTCTTGCTTAAGGTTTCTTTATCGGTACCGTAGTTAATACCACCGGTTATTACCCCGCACACAATTTGTGTATGCTTTGTTATGGCTAGGGCTTGTTCGTAAACCTGTAGCGCTAACTCGCGGGTAGGCGTTAGGATCAAAATACGTGTAGCACCAGGCTGTCTGCGCGGATAATCAAGTAAAAACTGGCATGCAGGCAATAAGAAAGCGGCTGTTTTACCAGTACCTGTAGGAGCAGAGGCCAAGATATCTCGTCCATCCAACGCATGCGGGATAACCAGTTCTTGAATGCTAGTTGGAGTTTCAAACCCCATATCGGCAGCTGCGTGACACAGTGCTTCGTCTAATTCGAGTTCTTCGAAAGTCATAGTATAAAAAACGCTCTAAATGAATGGGGCGTATTGTAGCATTGCTATACCAAAACATTGAGAAAAACTGGCGTTAAATTCGCACACCGTAGGTAAATACACATTCTGATGCTAACGGGTTGGTACTGTTGGCGTTAAGTAAGTGCAAGTGCGTCAAATCGAGCTTACTCACTTTATCCTCACTTTCAACCCGTGAAATTTCGAAGTAGTAGTTGGCGTACGGTGAATTTGGTTCTTGAAGCTCTAGGTAAGGAAACTGGCGATACTTCCATTTACCCTTTACGTCTTCTGAAGATGTGGGCGTTTGAAGTGTGAGGGTATACGTACCGTCTTTATACAGCGTGAGGCGCTCGCCGTTACCACATCCATTGGCGATATAGCTATGGATAAGATCTTGGGCAAGGAGGGTTCCGTGGGGGCGATTGCCGTTAGGAAACACGAACAGCGCCAAAGAGTTTTTAGTATACCAATGATTGCCTTGAGTGAGCGATTGGACACGGTTTATAGAGTAACCCGCATGCTCTGCGATGCTAGTGGTATTGTCGATTGCTTCTGGTGATTGTAGCAGCAATGAATAGAGCAACGTATTTGTAGACACGGATGTAGGAAAATCAAAGTCGTTTACTTCAACATTCAAGCCTTGGTCCGTTAACTGTTCAGATAAGGCTTGAACTTTGGACGGTTCAAGATATTTGCCATAAAGGTAGACGGTTGGGGGGCTTGCACATCCACTAACTATAAGGGGAAAAGCTAAAGTTATAAGGTACGTTATTATTGTTTTTTTCACTTAAGAATCTCCAAGCCGATGCCAGATTTTTTCATTTAAAAGGGCGAATCGTTTGTTTAAAGCGAAGCGCGCTTTGAAGCTGTTATTTAACGAGCTGCGAACAAGCAACGAATAACTAGCGAGCAACTGTTGCACAAGAACGCACAAATACAGTTAAGGATTACATTTGTAATCTAAACTCGATAATAGCGACATGTTCAAGCGGTGTAAACGAAAACTTGTTAGCAAAAAGGTGGGACAAAGGCTGTGAGGGACGGTATCGGCATTAGGTATATCACAGTGGTGTAACCAGTGCGCGGTAATCCCAGTTTTGAAGCACGCCATCAGAGGAGAGGGTAACAACATCACCATCCTCGTTCAGTGTTATAGCGTGAGTGGTGGCTTCGCTTGAGTAGCGTTTAATTTCCCATGAGGCTATCTCTTCGCCAGAGTTAGCATGCCATAGCGTTACCACTGATTTGGGTGATGTTGTCATTAGGTAGTCACCGTTTTCTAAAAATAACCCTTTTCGGAAAAAGCGGAAACGTTCCATAAATTGTAGTTCAGAGATCACTTCATGGGTGGCGAGATCAATAATTTCGTGGCTGTTCAGCGCATCGGATATAAAAGCTCGCTGAGCTCTATTGTCTAGCGCTGAAGCGGTAACTCGACTGCGATATTGCCTTTCTAGCAACACATCGTTTTTGTCTAAATCCCATAGAAACCAGCGCTTATCTATCCCTCCAGAAAACGCATAGTCATTAGAAAAATAGCCTACATGAAGCACTTTCATTGTATTGTGCTGGTATTGCAATGCAGTGCCGTTATCAAAATTTAGTAGCAATACGGTACCGTCGGTCATACCAACTAGTGCGCTGTCACCATGGTGGGATAGGGAAGTTGATGACGCTGTGGCGCCGGGATCTTTACCACTAAAATGCCAACTACCTACCACATCACCTGATTGCAAGTTAATCAGTGTAGTGCTCCAATAGCCTGTGAGCGCTAACCATGCCTTGTCTTTGGAAAACGTAATGAGGTGCAGTGACTCTTCATCAAGCACGTCACTATGCCACTTGTAGCGCTCTCGTTTTTCATCAACATCCCAAACAGAAACAGAGGAATCGTCAAAAATGAATGCCGCAAGACGGGCATCGTCTGAAAGCGCAGCATTCCTCACTGGCTCTTGGGTAAAGCGAAACTCGTGAACAGGTAATACGCGCGTCTCTTCAGTGCAACCAAAAAGCGCAAGGAGAACGGTGAAAAGTAAATAAAAAAGTGGTGACGCTAAAGGTGAGAGAAAGCGTCCGTACGTTTTTCTTTCGATCATTGCTTTAGCACAATTATGTATTAATAGAGGCAATAGCGGATAGCTTTGCCCGGTTAAGCGCGTCTTTTATTCCAGGGCCTTTAACGCCCGTGGCAATGATGTCTTGCACGTTCACTTGTTTGGCGGCAGCTAATGCATTTTCGATGCGCTTTTGTTGTTCTTGCCAATCTACGCCTTTGCTATGAGCATAAGGCGCAAAAGCGCTAAGCAATAATGTAAAACGCTCCTCTCTTCTCCATGCATCACAGCCATTGAATAAGGCGAGGAGGTCGGCGGGAGAGTTCTGCATAGTCAATAGAAAATCTTTGAATTTGCAGGCAAGGATGACAATCTCACTAACTTGGTTCTGCACTTTCAGTCGGCTACATAAGTGCTTCGCATCCTCCTCACCAAGGTGAGAGAGCAGAGCAGTAAATCTTGTTATCAGCCTAGCGGTTTCTGAATTGCTGCTGTCAGGTAATGGGGTTTCTGAACCCGTGTCTTTAACAAAGCTCTCATTTTTAGCCTTTTCTAGATCTACCGCCGTTTTTAATGTTGCCAAAGCAGTATCTAAGTTACTTTCAAGCTCAGTAAACCAGTCATTAAGACCGTGGGCTTGGTTTAATACAGTGAAAAAAACATGCGGTGTTTTCTCTAAAAGACTACGCTTTGTTTCTTGCCATACCCGCTCAGCACTTAGCGTGCTTAACTCGCCGCTTTGCGCCATAGACTGCATAAGAGCCATGGTTTCAGTGGCGATAGTAAACCCTAAATAAGCATAGCGGGTGGCAAACCGAGCAACGCGAAATACGCGTAGAGGGTCTTCACTAAAGGCTTCAGATACGTGGCGAAGTAGGCGGTTTTCTAAATCTTTTTTACCACCATAGGGGTCGATAAGGTTTCCAAGGTTGTCTTGCGCTATCGCATTAACGGTAAGGTCCCGGCGTAACAAATCTTCTTCTAACGTCACCGAGCTTGACGCATCGCATACAAAACCGGTGTAACCTTTTCCTGACTTACGTTCTGTACGTGCAAGTGCGTATTCTTCCTGTGTTTTAGGGTGTAAAAAAACAGGGAAGTCTTTGCCTACTTGGGTAAAACCCTGGCTGAGCATTTCTTCTGGCGTGGCGCCCACCACGACATAGTCGCGTTCAACAACTTTTCTGTTTAACAGTGCGTCACGTACTGCGCCACCAACGAGATATACTTGCATGCTCTTCCATCGATTTTTTAGTCAGTAATACTTTTTAGATTAGGGATGTGCCGACTTTTGGCGTGTCGCAAAACTCAACACTCCCCACGTCATAGTGGCGCAGTATAGCAATGTTACAATTAAAATTCGTAGCCACATCGTTATGCGCTTTCACTTCAAGGTTGCGTCTGGTAGTTTATTCGTCGTTAAAAATTAAAACAGATAGGCGCTTCAGCAACCATGTATTTGAACTACTTCGGGTTAAATGACAATCCTTTTTCGATTGCGCCTAACCCCGATTATTTGTATATGAGCCCTAGGCACAAAGAGGCTTTGGCCCATTTGACCTTTGGCCTCAGAGAAAGCGGTGGTTTTGTAATGCTCACCGGAGAAGTGGGCACGGGAAAAACAACGGTATCGAGAAAACTGTTGCAGCAGCTACCCGATAATACGCAGGTAGCCATGATTTTGAATCCTACCTTATCCGCCCTTGAGCTATTAGCAACGGTTTGTGATGAGCTAGGCTTGGCTTATACACCTGAAAAAGCAAGCCTTAAGTATTTCACCGATTTGATTTTGTCTAAGTTAGCAGAGAATCATCAGTCAGGCATGAATACGGTACTAATGGTTGATGAAGCGCAGCATCTGTTGCCCGAAGTACTAGAACAACTTCGTTTATTGACCAACCTAGAAACGAATCGTGAAAAACTGTTAAAGGTTGTATTGATAGGTCAGCCTGAGTTACAGCAGTTGCTAAAGCGTAACGAATTACGTCAGCTGGCTCAACGCATTACCGCTCGTTATCATCTGCTGCCCTTAACTGCGCCTGAAGTTAGTGCTTACATAGCACACCGCTTAAGCGTGGCTGAAGGTGATATCAGTATTTTCAGTAAGTCAACATTGCGCGCGGTGCATCAAATTACGGGCGGGATTCCAAGGGTAATTAATTTGCTGTGCGACCGAGCGTTAACCTTATCTTTTACTAAGCAGTATGCGGTTGTGCAAAAGCCTATATTCTTGGCCGCGGCAGAGCAAATTCTAGGTGAAGATGTTGTCAGTCAGCGCGTGCAAAGCCAGCGTAAATGGTATCTCGCATCGGCGTTTGTTTTGGCCATCATATTCGGCTACGGGTTAGGGAGTTTGTATGTCTAATATCGTCGCCATTGAAAATTTAGTGCCCGGTATGGTGATTGTTCAAATTACCAAGCAAAATGGGCCAGTTAAAATTAGAAAGTCGGGTTTAGTGACAAGCGATGCTATGGTGCAGGGCTTGTCTGAAATGGGCGTGCAAGAGGTCGAAATAGATCCTGAGCAAACCGTGGAAATAGCGCCGACAGTTCATCATAGAACTCAGACCCAAGCTTTGCTTCGGGGCGAGCACGACACTACCGCCAAATTTGATAAATCCCTTAACGAGCAGTTTAATCGAAGCTTGTTTTTACCCACAGTAGAAGGGCTTCCGTCAGCATGGAAGCTTTACACCAAGCAAGTTGCGCTTTTTGCCGTCGTTATTCTTGGTGGTTTATGCATTGGCTTTTCCGCCGCTACGGCAAAACGCTGGTGGCCAATGCTAACTGCACCCGCTTCTGTACCGGTGGCAGACTCTGAAAGCTCAGTTTCACAGGTTGAAGCAAGCGCAGGCGCTTCAGCGCTTACGACCACGCAAAGTAGTAATGAAGCACCAGGCACTTCAAGCAACAAAAGTGAACAGGTATCTTCTAACATTCAGGGAAGTGGGCAAAGCGCAGGTTTAATTGAAACTGCTAACACAGCGGTAAATGCCAACGTTAGTAACGGCGTTGCAGCTCAGCAAGGCACGCAAGCGAACGCTATGGTTAATAACCAGTCTGTTGGCAACTTAGCTGCAACGCAAAATACTGATTTAGGTGCAGTTCCAAATACAAACCCAAACACAACAGGTACTCAGAATCGCTACAATAACGACGTCTCCCAACGTTCTGGCGCCGAGCCAAGTAGTGGATATGAGCGTAGCTCTTCAATGGATACAAGACAAACTGAGACTTCAGGGAATTATGAAGGGAGAGTATTAAATGAAGCTACGTCTCAATCTGACGTATCCGTGTCACCAGAACTCATGGCGCGTTTTAATGCTGCCGTTGAAGCGCTAGACTCAAAGGCACAAGATAATACACCCGCTGAAGAGCAAACAAGGGTGACGGTTAAAGACGAACTACCCCGTGTAGATCAGTTACCCGTTCGCTTGTTAACACGACTTCCTACCATGAACTTTAGCGCGCATATGTATGCGTCTCGTCCTGCCGATAGGTGGGTGAGAGTCAATGGCCGTCAAATAGGTGAGGGCGACTGGATTGCTGATAGAGTGCAAATCGTCAATATTGAAGCGCAACGTGTGGTGCTTGCTTTCGAAGATGAGATTTTTACTATGGCAGCATTAACCGATTGGTAATTACTATCTGTTAGTTCCAAAAAACACTAAAAAGGCCCTTTGAAAAAAGGGCCTTTTCGCTGGTTATACTTTGTGTTTTACAGCGGCATCTGATTGATGAAAACGTCTTTAAAGAATTTTGGTAAGTTCAAACTAAACTCTTCGGGGCGAACGCCTGACACAATCTCATCGTCGTACTGACTTAAATCAACGCGTTTCACTTCATTGAAATGCTGCGACGTCACGCTGTAAAAGGTCATAACGTGAGGGCTTACGGGGTCTTTAGGGTTGATCTTGCTAACAATACCTAATTTACCGCTCTTTAACCTCACTAAGGAGCCAACAGGGTGCACGCCAATACACTGGATAAATTGTTTTACCAATTCTTGGTCTAAGTTCTCTGTCGCAGTTAGTCGCTTTAGCGCCTGAGTAGGCGTGATACTGTTTTTGTGCGTACGATTAGATGTCATGGCATCGTATGCATCCACAATGGCAGCAATACGCGCGAACTCTGAGATTTCGTCACCAACCAATCCTCTCGGGTAGCCGCTTCCATCAACGCGCTCGTGGTGCTCTTCAATAATGCGTAGTGATAGGTCAGAAATATCGCCACACTGTTCAACTAGGTCTGCACCAATTTCAACGTGGGTTTTCATCACTTCCCAATCATCACTGGAAAATTCGCCTGTGTTATTGCGAATTTCATCTGGCAGGGAAGACATGCCGATATCCATCAATAGGGCGCCTAAACTCACTTGCTCTGTGGTATCTCTGTCATAGCCAAGAAACTCACAGAAAATGCCGCTTAGTACACTGCAATTAATACTGTGCTCAAGAAGGTACTGGTCGGTATCCTTGATCATAGTCAGGCAGCTCAGCGCATCTTTATTATCAAATACACTTTCGATCAGGCTTTGCGACAGCGACTCCATGGGAGACAAATCTTTTACCGCCCCATTTTTAAGCGACTTTAAAAAGCTGCTTTGAATGGCAATTGCGCTGCTGTAAAGCTCGTTGGCTTCGTTAATTGAATCACGACCCACTGGCTTAACAACCGGTTTAGTCACTTCAGGCTCTTTTTCTTTAGCTGGCTCGGGTGGCACAGCTGGCTCGGGCAGCTTAGATTTCGCAAGATCTACTTCGACGCTTAAAATACCTTTCGATTTTAGACTATCAATAATGGCTTGGGTTTTCACAATGCCTTTAGAGCGCATTTTAAGTGAACCTGTTTGTTCAAGTACTTGATTGACGTACATTCCTGGCTGCAAATCATCAATGGGTACCTGTTCTAGCATTATCTCTCCTGTGAGGCACAACGTTGCCATAGCCTTCAATTACAATAGAAACGAATAGTACGATATTCCAGTGAAAAAAGTGAGGAGTTTATTAGTCTTTAGTATAGCTAGAGTCGGCGAATGTAGGATTACCGAATTCGTGAGAAAACGCGTGACGTGTAAATGTGCCGAGAAGTTGCTTATGGCTCAAATCAGGTGAACTGATATTTTTATTGCGGATTGGTATTAGGCGTCTTGATGCGAAGTTAAAGTAGAGGCATAGATGAGAGAAATAAACAGGGTGCCATCTCGCGACAGCACCCATGTGTCATGCAAGGGCGTTGTTAAGCGCTAAAGCCCCACGCTTTTACAACCACGCGGGCTGTTTATCTTCGAAGGCTTCTATAGCACTTGTGAGTTCAAGGGTTTGACCGATAGCATCTAAGCCTTTAATAAGGTTGTTTTTGTGATGCTCAGCAATATCGAAGCTGAAGCTTGTATCGTTAAAACTTACTGTTTGCGCTGGAAGATCAACGGTGATCTTAGTTGCTGGGTCTGCCTTCACTGCAGCAAACAAAGCGTCCATTTGCTCGCTTGATAATGCCACAGGCACTAGCTGATTATTAATGCAGTTGCCGTAAAAAATATCAGCAAAGCTGGTGGCAATAACCGTTTTAAATCCAAAGTCGGCAAGTGCCCACGGCGCGTGTTCTCGGCTTGATCCACAACCAAAGTTTTCGCGAGCTAGCAACAGACTCGCACCTTTGTGCTCAGGCTTATTCAGCGCGAACGCTGGGTTTGGCTCTTTCTCTTCTAAATCCAAATAACGCCAGTCGTGAAACAAATGTTTGCCGTAGCCAGCACGTGTTACGCCAGTTAGAAACTGTTTTGGAATAATTTGGTCGGTATCGACATTGGCCTGATCAAGCGGCGCAGCAATGCCTGTGTGTTGTGTAAAACCTTGTTCAGACATAAGTTACTCCTGATAATCTCTAACGTCAGCAAAGCGACCGGTAATTGCAGCAGCGGCAGCCATTGCTGGGCTTACCAAGTGAGTGCGCGCCCCACGGCCTTGACGGCCTTCAAAGTTACGGTTACTGGTAGAGGCACATCTATCGCCTGCCACTAGCTTGTCGTCATTCATACCAAGGCACATAGAGCAACCTGGCAAACGCCACTCAAAGCCAGCATCGATAAAAATTTTATCTAAGCCTTCAGCTTCCGCTTGGCGCTTAACGTTACCAGACCCCGGAACAACAATAGCTGTTACTGAATCGGCAACTTTACCGCGCTTGGCGATTTGTGCTGCTGCACGCATATCTTCAATTCGACCGTTGGTACACGAGCCGATAAATACGTGGTTTACTGCAATATCGGCAAGCTTTTCACCAGGTTTCAAGCCCATATACTCTAGTGCTTTTACTGCGCTCTCTTTTTCAATCGGGTCGCTAAAATCTTCAGGGGCAGGTACAGGCGTGTTTACGCCAATAACCTGACCTGGGTTGGTGCCCCACGTAACCTGAGGAGCGATATCCGCCGCCTCAAGTTCAACCACAGTGTCAAAGGTTGCGCCTTCTTCGGTGTAAAGGGTTTTCCAATAAGCGACAGCGTCTTCCCAGTCTTGACCCTTAGGTGCGTATTCGCGGCCTTCAAGGTAGGCGAAGGTTTTCTCGTCTGGTGCAACAAGGCCAGCTTTCGCGCCAGCTTCAATACTCATGTTACACACCGTCATGCGCTCTTCCATGCTCAAACCGCGGATAGCTTCACCTGCGTATTCGATAACATGGCCAGTAGCGCCAGCGTGGCCAATTTTGCCGATAATGGCAAGAATGATGTCTTTTGCCGTAATACCGACAGGAAGCTTGCCATTTACGTTGATAAGCATGCTTTTCGCGCGGCTTTGTTTCAACGTTTGCGTGGCCAATACATGCTCTACCTGAGAGGTACCAATACCAAATGCCAGCGCACCAAATGCACCGTGGGTTGCAGTGTGTGAGTCACCACACACCACCGTCATACCAGGCTGAATTAGACCTAATTCAGGGCCCATAACGTGCACAATACCTTGCTTCTGGTGGCCCACTGGAAATAGCTGAATGCCGTGTTCTTCACAGTTTTTTGCCAAGGTTTGTAGCTGAAGCGCATTCGCCGGACCACAGGCATCAATTGCCAATGAACGGGTTGAAATGCTGTGATCCATAGTACCAACCGTGCGATCAGGGCGTCGTACTTTACGGCCTTTTTCATTAAGGCCAGCGAATGCCTGAGGTGACGTTACTTCATGAATTAAGTGACGGTCGATATAAATTAAGCTGTCTTCACCGATTTGGTCAATAATGTGGGCTTGCCACACTTTGTCATATAAGGTCTTGGCCATGAGGTTGTTTTACTCCTGCGCCATTAATTGTTTAACGATTTCATCGCCTACTTGCGACGTGCTTGCCGCTTGGCTGCGTTTATCTGCAGGTAATAACTCGCCCGTAAGTACTCCTGCTTCTAGCGTTGCCACTACTGCCTTTTCAATTGCGTCGGCAGCATCATTCAAGTCCATGCTGAAACGCAGCATCATGGCGGCCGATAAAATTTGTGCGATAGGGTTAGCAATGCCTTGGCCTGCAATATCTGGGGCCGAACCGCCTGCTGGCTCATAAAGGCCAAAGCCTTCCTCGTTCATGCTTGCCGATGGCAACAAGCCCATAGAGCCCGTCATCATAGCGCATTCATCAGAAACGATATCGCCAAAAAGGTTTGAACACAGCATCACATCGAACTGCGCCGGATTCTTCATTATTTGCATAGTGGCATTGTCGATGTAGATATGGTCAAGCTCTACATCTGGATAGTCTTTTGCTACTTCTTCAGCAATTTCACGCCATAAACGGCTGGTTACCAGTACGTTGGCTTTGTCCACCGACGTCACTTTGCCGCGACGCTTCTGTGCTGCTTCAAACGCTGCAATAGCAATACGGCGAATTTCACGTTTACTGTAGCGCATAGTGTCATACGCGAATTCTTCTTCGCCTTCACCTTCTCGGCCCTTCGGCTGACCAAAGTAGATACCGCTGGTTAACTCGCGCACTACCAAAACATCTACGCCTGATTTAGCAATGTCTTCACGAAGGGGAGACAGGCTTTCAAGGCCCGGATAAATGCGAGCTGGGCGCAAGTTGCTGAACAGGTCAAAATGACTGCGAAGGGTAAGTAATGCGGCACGCTCAGGACGTTGCTCTAACGGCAAGGTGTCCCACTTAGGGCCACCGATGCTGCCAAACAAGATCGCATCGGCTTGCTCACAGCCCAAAAGCGTTTTTGAGGGTAGCGCTTCGCCTTCAGTATCAATGGCGTAGCCACCTACAGGATATGCAGTACGGTTGAGTGTGACGTTAAACTTCTTTTCAACAGCATCTAAAACCTTATTGGCTTCCTGCATAACTTCTGGGCCGATACCGTCTCCGGCTAATACGGCAATTGAATACTGGCTCATTTATACTCCTGCAACGCGTTCTTGTTGATTTTTTTGCTGATCAATTTGATCGGCTAAATATGTGTTGTTTAATACAAAGATAAGGGCTTTAACGCCGGCTTCCACAATATCTGTAGCCAAGCCGATTCCATGGAAACGACGGCCTTTATATGTAGCGATAACGCTCACTTGCGCCAAAGCGTCGGCACCTTCACCTTTTGAATCTAATTTAAAGTCGACAACTTCTAAATCTTCGTGACCTAGTATAGACATGATGGCCTTATAAGCCGCATCTACCGGGCCGTTTCCAATGCTAGACTGGGTAATTTCTTCAGTGCCCACTTTCATTTTAACGGTGGCGCTTGGAATAATTTCACGCCCTGAATTCGCTTGAAGATAAAGCAACTGGAAGTGTGCTTGGTCGTGCTTTTGCTTATCGAAGAACAACAAGGCTTCAAGGTCGTAATCGTATACTTGGCCTTTTTTATCCGCTAACTTTAAGAATGCGTCATACACCGCTTCTAAGTCATAGTCTTCGGTTTTATAGCCAAGTTCGGTTAAGCGATGCTTAATCACATGACGGCCAGAACGTGACGTTAAGTTTAGGTTGTTCTTATTAATACCCACACTTTCTGGAGTCATAATTTCATAGGTATTTTGCGCTTTTAAGACACCGTCTTGGTGAATACCAGATGAATGGCTAAACGCATTCGCGCCAACAATGGCCTTGTTTGATTGAACTGGCATGTTACAAAGCTGGCTGACTAGCTTAGATGTGCGCGATATTTCGGTAGAATTAATGTTAGTTTCAAAGCCCAACATGTTCTTACGGGTTTGCAAGATCATAGCAATTTCTTCAAGTGATGCATTACCAGCACGCTCGCCAATACCGTTTATCGTACATTCAACCTGTCTGGCACCTTGCTCAACAGCTGCTAATGAATTTGCTACCGCTAAGCCCAAGTCGTTGTGACAATGCACTGAAATGGTTGCTTTATCGATATTTGGAACGCGATTAAACAATTGCTGAATAATACCGCCAAACTCTGTAGGTGTTGTGTAGCCTACGGTGTCCGGAATATTCACCGTCGTCGCGCCAGCGCTAATAGCGGCTTCAACCATTCGGCATAGGTAATCAATATGGGTACGCCCCGCATCTTCACAGGAAAACTCTACATCGTCAGTATACTTACGTGCATGTTTCACCGCGGCTACGGCCATATCTACAATTTCATCTTGTGACTTGCGAAGCTTGGCACCTACGTGAATCTCTGACGTTGCGATGAAGGTGTGAATTCTGAATTGCTCAGCAACGCTTAATGCTTGTCCGCATGCATCAATATCACCCGGCAATGCGCGAGATAGGCCACAAACGATGGAGTTCTTAACTTCTTTGGCAATCATTTGTACAGAGCGAAAATCGCCGGGTGAAGAGACAGGAAAGCCTGCCTCAATGATGTCAACGCCTAACCGTTCGAGCGCCAGCGCGATCTGCAATTTCTCTTTGGCACTTAGGCTTGCAGGTAAGGCCTGCTCGCCGTCTCGCAATGTGGTATCAAAGATCTTCACTTGATTTGTCATGACGCTCTCTCAGTTGAATAGTTAAAAAAAACCCGTGCTTGGCACGGGTTTTTGTGAAATTAAATCGCTGGTCGCAATCTACCCGTGCAGTCTGGCTGCCATAAGGAGTAGAGATAGAAGAAGGAAACGAATACGCATTTGTTGTTGTTTCTTTGCTGACCAAGTTGATAGCGACAATGTACCCATGTGGCATGAAGAGGTCAACCATTGTTTACAATAATGAGTATATTTTTCGTGTATAAATACTTTCTTTTAATTATTTAGGATACTTGTCCTAACGATCTTGGCCTGAGAGCAACGTGACCAGTAACTACAGCCATTTGTGAGGGGGTTAATTTACTATATATGATGTTGGTTAGGATGTTTGTACTAAATTTGGTTGTGGAGGCGCAAAAGAGATTGTGGTTTTTTATGCGGATATACTGGTTTTTTATTCTTGTCGGGGCTTTGTTACCTATTAAGCAGCGTAAAGTTCTTCCAGTTGATTTGAGTCGATAAGCGCATTTCGCGAAGGGATAAGGCACGTGGTGAACGCTTGGATTTAAAGCTCCATGCGTGGCCACAGCATGCAGCGGTCATTATCGCCTTTGAAGGCCGTAGCAGTATTTTGTTTTGAACTGAAAGTGCCGTGGCCGTTTCCATTTCATCGCGTAGTGGAGTTGAAGAAATGCACTCCCCTGAATTGGCAAACCATCCATTTTTGTTCAAATGGAGCTGGGTATTGTCTTGGTTTACCATATCAATGGAATCAAGCTCAATGTGAGAACCTTCCATATTTAAAATTAAAACAGGTACAACAAGACCATACCTAGCGTTTTTTCTATACCACGCTTCTCGCTTTTCTACATCGTCTAAATGATTAATGCCGGGGCACTTTGCAGATTGCTTGGCATACCAACTTCCATTATGGGTATCTGTTTTTAGCGGGGATGGGTTGTTTGAGTTGCCATTATTTATCATATATCGAGCAATAGCTTTCACGTGATAGGGAAGCCCGCCCATTCGACGCTTAAGCAGCGATAGGTTTTTTATCTCGCTATGAGCTAGAGAGACGATTTCTCTTTCATACAGAGCAGTACATATTTCATTGAATTGAGGGTGGCTTCCGCCGAGTTCACCAGCTTCACTGAAAAAGCCAACTTGGGAGTTGGGCAAAGAGTGGGAAAGTTTGTCGCCTGAAGCCATCGGGATTATCAAATACCTGTCTAAAGTTATTTAACCCTAGCAAGATTAAGCGCTTGTTGCTACACGGTTTCATTAAACAATGCGAAAAATAGACACAAAAAAAGCCGCTATAGAAAGCGGCTTTTCATCATAATCTCAGGCGTCAATTATTGACCTTTGATTTCGCTACGGCCTTTGTAAGTAGCAGCGTCACCTAGTGCTTCTTCAATACGAAGTAACTGGTTGTACTTAGCAACACGGTCAGAACGGCATAGTGAACCCGTTTTGATTTGGCCCGCCGCTGTACCTACTGCTAGGTCGGCAATAGTGGCGTCTTCAGTTTCACCAGAACGGTGAGAGATAACTGCCGTAAAGCCCGCATCTTTTGCCATTTTAATAGCGTTAAGGGTTTCAGTTAGTGAACCGATTTGGTTGAACTTGATAAGGATTGAGTTACCAATACCGTTATCAATACCGCGCTTAAGAATTTTAGTGTTAGTTACAAACAAGTCGTCACCAACTAGCTGTACTTTGTCGCCAATCTTCTTAGTTAGGCTTGCCCAGCCGTCCCAGTCGCTTTCGTCCAGGCCGTCTTCAATAGATACAATTGGGTATTGTGAAGAAAGGTCAGCAAGGTAATCGCCAAACGCTTCTGAATCGAAGCTCTTGTCTTCACCAGATAGTACGTATTTGCCTTCTTTATAGAATTCAGACGCCGCGCAGTCTAGTGCAAGGGTGATGTCTTCATTCATTTTATAGCCAGCGTTTTCAACGGCTTCTACGATTACTGCAAGCGCTTCAGCGTTTGAGCTAAGATTAGGGGCAAAACCACCTTCGTCACCAACTGCTGTATTAAGACCTTTAGCAGACAGTACTTTCTTAAGAGCGTGGAAGATTTCTGCACCCATACGTAGTGCTTCTTTGAAGCTCTTCGCGCCAACTGGCTGTACCATGAACTCTTGAATGTCTACGTTGTTGTCAGCGTGCTCACCACCGTTGATGATGTTCATCATAGGTACTGGCATAGAGTATTGGCCAGATGTACCGTTTAGGTCTGCAATGTGCTCGTAAAGCGCTACGCCTTTTTCCGCTGCAGCCGCTTTAGCTACAGCAAGAGAAACTGCAAGAATTGCGTTCGCACCAAGGGTTTCTTTGTTTTCTGTGCCATCAAGGTCAATCATGATGCCGTCGATATCAGCTTGCGCTAGTGCGTCTTTGCCGATAAGCGCTGGCGCGATGGTATCGTTAACTGCTGCAACTGCCTTTGTTACACCTTTACCTAGGTAACGAGACTTGTCGCCGTCGCGTAGCTCTAGTGCTTCGCGGCTACCAGTAGAGGCACCAGATGGTGCTGCAGCACGGCCCATTACGCCTGATTCTAAGTATACATCTGCTTCTACGGTAGGGTTTCCGCGTGAATCTAAGATTTCGCGTCCGATAATGCGACTAATTTTCGCCATGTTTTTTCCTCAACAATTGAATGGGGTGCAACGGGAGAGAGCACCCCTTTTATTAGAAATTAGTGATTTTCTTTCTGGTATTTTCCTGCCGCAGCAACGAAACCAGTGAATAATGGGTGTCCATCCCGAGGAGTTGATGTGAACTCAGGGTGGAATTGGCCCGCAATGAACCAAGGATGATCAGGGATTTCCACCACTTCTACAAGTCGCTTGTCAGTGGACAAACCACTTACTTTCAATCCCGCAGCTTCAATTTGGTCGCGCAGGTTATTGTTCACTTCATAACGGTGACGGTGACGCTCATAAATTTCGGCATTACCATACATCTCATGAACTTTTGTACCTTCAATAAGGTGGCAAAGCTGGCTGCCTAAGCGCATAGTTCCGCCAAGATCTGAGTTTTCAGTGCGAGTTTCAGTTGTACCGGCTGCGTCTAACCACTCAGTGATTAGGCCCACAACAGGATAAGGCGTTTCAGGGTCGAACTCTGTGCTGTTCGCATTTTCCATACCTGCAACATTGCGCGCGTACTCGATAAGCGCTACCTGCATACCTAAGCAAATGCCAAGGTAAGGGACTTTGTTTTCACGGGCATAACGCGCAGCAGCAATTTTACCTTCTATACCGCGTTCGCCAAAGCCGCCAGGCACCAAGATAGCATCTAGTTTTTCTAGAATTTGGGTACCTTTACTTTCCACGTCTTGTGAGTCAATGTGGTGGATGTTCACAGTTAGACGGTTTTTAAGGCCAGCATGCTTAAGCGCTTCATTAACAGACTTATAAGCGTCAGGTAATTCAACATACTTGCCTACCATGCCAATGTTAACTTCTGCAGTAGGGTTTGATTCTGCGTAAAGTACTTGTTCCCACTCAGATAAGTCGGCTTCTTCACACTCAAGACCGAAGCGGTCTACAACTAACTGATCCATGCCTTGTGCTTTAAGTGCAGCAGGGATGCGGTAAATGCTGTCTACGTCTTTCAAAGAAATAACGGCTTTGTCAGCAACGTTTGTGAATAGGGCGATTTTCGAGCGCTCACTAGCCGGCAATGCACCTACTGAACGACAAACGAGAATGTCTGGTTGAATACCAATAGAGCGAAGCTCTTTTACCGAGTGCTGCGTAGGCTTAGTTTTTACTTCACCTGATGCTGGCATATAAGGTACTAGCGTTAAGTGCATGAACATAGCGCGTTCACGGCCTACTTCGGTACCTAGCTGACGAATAGCTTCTAAGAAAGGTTGTGACTCGATGTCACCTACGGTTCCGCCTACTTCAACAATAGCTACATCGTGACCTTCAGCACCTTCAATTACGCGGCGCTTAATTTCATTGGTGATATGAGGAATAACCTGAATGGTTGCGCCAAGGTAATCACCGCGACGCTCGCGCTTTAACACTTCTTCGTATACACGGCCGGTAGTGAAGTTGTTGCGCTTAGTCATGCGGGTGCGAATAAAACGCTCATAGTGACCAAGATCAAGGTCGGTCTCAGCGCCGTCATCGGTAACAAATACTTCACCATGCTGGATAGGGCTCATAGTGCCCGGGTCGACATTGATGTAAGGGTCGAGTTTTAACATGGTTACGGTGAGACCGCGAGCTTCCAGAATTGCGGCCAACGATGCTGCAGCAATACCTTTACCTAGCGATGAAACTACACCACCGGTGACGAAAATATAATTTGTCATGCGAAACCTAGAACGTTTGGGTTGTATGGTAAATATAGGCTGAGTTTAGAACAAAACCAGCTACACTTTGGACGGGGCGATAGTATACGCAAATTCATGTGGGCAGACAATCAATTTGCCCACATGATGCGCAATTTATACGCGCTTAAGCTTGGTTTAAGATTGGCTCAGGCGCTTAAGTGTGTAGATAAGGTCTAGCGCTTGGCGCGGTGATAGCTCATCGGGTGACAAGTTTTCAAGGGCTTCTACTACCGGGTGCGGCTTATCAGGGAACAGCATTTCAGCTTGGCCTTTGGTATTTGATGGAGCTTTACCTGATGCGCTTGTTTTATTTCCACCTTTTACCGAGCTCTTCGCCACAAAAGACTCATCATTGGCTTTCTCTGATCCATCTTCCGTGCTGGTCATAAGGTGTGATGATTCCAACACCGCAAGTTTTTGTTGCGCCGCTTTTATTACCGCCTTAGGTACGCCTGCAAGTTGGGCAACTTGTAAACCAAAGCTTTTGCTCGCCGCACCTTCTGATACGGTATGCATGAAGCGTATAGTATCTTCAAACTCCATCGCATCTAAGTGCACATTCACTACGCCGCTTTGCGTTTCTGGAAGTTCAGTTAGTTCAAAGTAATGAGTGGCAAAAAGCGTATAAGCATTTAACTGTTTTGCCAAATAACTCGCGCATGCCCACGCCAGTGACAATCCGTCATAGGTACTGGTACCTCGGCCTATTTCATCCATTAAAACCAGTGAGTTTTCTGTGGCATTGTTGAGAATGTTCGCCGTTTCTGTCATCTCAACCATAAAGGTAGAGCGACCTGAGGCTAAGTCATCTGATGCGCCTATACGGGTGAAAATACGATCAAGTTTTCCTATGTGGGCGTTTTCAGCAGGTACAAAGCTACCAATACAGGCTAGTAACGCAATCAACGCTGTTTGGCGCATGTAAGTTGATTTACCGCCCATGTTCGGGCCAGTAATAATTAGCATGCGGCGCTCGGTATCTAGCTGTAGCGGGTTGGCAATGAAGGGGTCTTTCATTACGTTTTCAACCACAGGGTGGCGGCCGGCATCATAGGTAAGTGCACATTCTTGGCTTAGATTTGGTCGATGCCAATCAAGGGAGACTGCCCGTTCGGCAAAACAGCACAGCACGTCAAGCTTGGCAAGGGCTGCGGCGGTTTCAATTAAGTTATTTAAGTGTGGAGCAAAGTTATCAAACAAGGCTTCATAAAGCTGCTTTTCAAGAGCAAGTGCAGCACCCTGACTGCTTAGCACTTTATCTTCGTGCTCTTTAAGTTCTGGCGTTATATAACGTTCAGTGTTTTTAAGGGTTTGTCTTCGAATATATTCAGCAGGCGCTAATGCACTGTTGGCCCGGCTAATTTCAATAAAGAACCCGTGAACTTTGTTATAGCCCACTTTTAGCGTAGAAATGCCGGTGCGCTCGCGCTCACGTTGCTCCATAGCGTCTAAGTAGTCGGTAGCTCCTTGTGATAGCTTACGCAATTCATCAAGTTCGGCGTTGTAGCCCTCGGCAATCACGCCGCCATCCCGTATTACCACTGGTGGGTTATCGATAATGGCATCATTTAACAGGGCTTGAAGTTCAGGGTAAGTGCCAATGGTTTCGCTAATACTTCGGATTTGCCCTGTGTCGAACCGAGCTAGAGCATCTTGTAAGTCAGGCAGGGCGTTAAAGGCATTTTTTAGGCGAGCAAAGTCCCGTGGCCGCGCTGAACGAAGAGCTAAGCGCGCCATAATACGCTCAATGTCACCAATGTGTTTGAGCGCGGTGCGAATATCTTCAGGGTCGTCATTAATAAACGTTTCAACAGCATCTAAACGGCTGTGCAGTTCATGCTGGTCGGTTAAAGGCGAGTGAATAACGCGCTGCAGCATACGACTACCCATGGCCGTAGTGGTGGTATCCATCACGCTGAACAGCGTATTTTCCTGTCCGCCCGACAAATTATGGGTAAGTTCTAGGTTTCTGCGGGTGGCAGCATCAAGCTGCACACGGCTGTCTTGCTGTTCGGTCTGAATGCGGCGAATGTGAGGCAGAGCAGTGCGCTGGGTATCCTTTACATATTGTAAAACGCAGCCCGCTGCGCCTAAGCCTTTAGTGACGCCTTTTATTCCAAAGCCATCTAATGTTTTGGTTTCAAACTGTGCGTTTAATTGCTCTGTGGCGGTATCAATGTCGAATTCCCATTCAGGACGGCGTCTAAGTCCTTTGCGGTTTTCAACCAATGCTAAGCTTTCAAATCCTTCGGGGTAGAGCAGTTCTGCCGGGTTAATGCGCTGAATTTCAGCAAGTAGGCTTTCATCGCTGTCGCATTCAAACACAACAAAACGACCGCTTGTAACATCTAGGGTTGCCAGACCATAGTGCATACTGTGACCACAAACGGCGGCCAGAATATTGTCGCGACGTTCTTCTAACAGCGCTTCGTCGGTGACTGTACCAGGCGTAACAATACGTTGTACCGCGCGTTCAACAGGGCCTTTACTGGTGGCTGGGTCTCCTACCTGTTCACAAATGGCTACTGACTCGCCCATTTTCACTAAGCGTGACAGATAGCTTTCTACCGCATGATAAGGCACACCAGCCATAGGAATAGGTTCACCACCAGATTTTCCTCTGGCTGTTAATGAGATATCCAGTAATTCAGCAGCTTTTTTGGCATCGTCGTAAAACAACTCATAAAAGTCGCCCATGCGATAAAACAGTAAAATATTCGGATGCTGCGCCTTAATAGTCAGGTATTGGCGCATCATAGGAGTATGTGATTCCAAAAAATGCCTCTGCGAATTTGTTGCTGGGTTTAATGCCTGTTGAGGGGAATAAATGATAAACTCACGCCCACTAAGATCAAGCGAAGATCTGATAAAGCACAACAGGTGTAATTAGGTATATCCAAATGAGCACAACATTTTTAACTGATTCGACAGCAAACGCCACCCCTTTAACGCTTGATAGCGCATTATCTGCGCAAGTTCAGGTGTTAGGCGACGCACTAAGGGAAAAAGGTTGGACTGTATCAAGCGCTGAGTCGTGTACAGGCGGAGGAGTCGCTTTTGCTTTTACCAGTGTGGCTGGCAGTTCTGATTGGTTTAACCAATCCTGGGTGACGTACTCAAACGACGCAAAGCAAAGCATACTGGGCGTAACAGAGCAGACGCTAAAAGAGTACGGCGCGGTGTCGAAGCAAACGGTAATTGAAATGGCAGACGGCGTGCGCCGTAATAGCGGAGCGCAACTTGTTGTAACGGTGAGTGGCATTGCCGGTCCTGGCGGTGGTAGCAAAGAAAAACCAGTGGGCACGGTATGGTTCGGCTTTTTATGTGGAGAACACGAAGCGCAAATTAAACAGGTGTTTAGCGGCAATCGCGACGAAGTACGTCAACACGCTATTAGCTTTGCGATTACTCACTTAGTTAAAATGTTGAGTGAAAATTAAAAACACTGGTTGAAACTGTATGCTTGTACAGTATAGAATGTGATCATTATTTGGTAATTTCATACAAGATATGGAAAACACCAATACAGAATTTAACCGCAAATCCTAGAGGATACATACGTGGACGATAACAAATCAAAAGCTTTAACCGCCGCAGTTGGCCAAATTGAAAAGCAATTTGGTAAAGGCGCAATCATGCGCTTAGGCGATAACCAAGCCATGGATATTGAAGCGATTTCTACTGGCTCACTTACCATTGATATCGCTCTAGGTATAGGCGGTTTGCCATGTGGACGAGTTGTCGAAATCTACGGTCCTGAATCATCAGGTAAAACCACGCTAACGCTTCAAGTTATTGCTGAAGCGCAGCGCAAGGGTAAAACCTGTGCCTTCGTTGATGCGGAACACGCCCTTGACCCGGTATACGCTGAGAAACTAGGCGTAAACATTGATGAGCTATTGGTATCTCAGCCGGATACTGGTGAGCAAGCGCTAGAAATTTGCGACATGCTAGTACGCTCGGGTGCGGTAGATGTTGTTATTGTTGACTCGGTAGCAGCGCTTACACCTAAAGCTGAAATTGAAGGTGACATGGGTGATTCTCACGTTGGTCTGCAGGCGCGTCTAATGTCGCAAGCGTTGCGTAAGCTTACTGCAAACATCAAGCGTTCAAATACACTGTGTATCTTCATTAACCAAATTCGTATGAAGATTGGTGTTATGTTTGGTAACCCAGAAACTACAACCGGTGGTAACGCGCTTAAGTTCTACTCTTCTGTTCGTCTAGACATTCGCCGTATTGGTGCAGTGAAAGAAGGCGACGAGGTAGTTGGTAACGAAACTCGCGTTAAGGTAGTGAAGAACAAAGTTGCACCTCCGTTTAAGCAAGCTGAATTTATGATCCGCTACGGCGAAGGTATCAGCAAAGAAGCTGAGCTTATCGACCTTGGTGTTAAGCAAAAGCTAGTTGATAAAGCGGGTGCTTGGTATAGCTACAAGGGCGACCGCATTGGTCAAGGTAAAGCGAACGTAATGAAGTTCTTGAAAGAGAACCCTGAGATCGCAAACGAGATTGAAACTAAGATCCGCCAAGAACTTTTGCTTTCTAAAACAATGAAAGCAGAGGAAGCGGTACCTCAGCAAGAAGACGATGTGCTTCCTGAGTAAAATTAGCGCTTAACCGCATATTAAGAACCCACCGCTAGGTGGGTTTTTTTATGGCTTCATCAAAGGGTATATTAAGAAATATTTACTAACACTTAATGCAAGGCTGAAACTTGTACAACAAATAAAAACAAGGAATGCTGTAATAAATATTTGTAAGTACAGACTACTAGGGTGCAATGGCCATTACTGCCAAAGCTGGTTAGTACGCTAAAACAACTTTAAACAAATAGAACGGCATAATTTGCGGCTACAGCAAAGCAAGCCTACAACAATAATGAACGGTGCTACTGTTCACACGTGAGAAGAGGGAAGGGAAATGATTGAAATATCAGGCCTTGCTAAGCGTTTTGAGGTGGAGAACCCAAAAAAGCTTAGCGAACAGGAAAAAAAGGACCCGCGATTAAAAGGGCGCTATTTCCAGTCGGTAAGGGATGTGTCGTTTACGTGCGAAAAAGGACAGGTACTTGGGCTGTTAGGGCCAAATGGAGCTGGCAAAACAACCACACTTCGCATGCTTTCAACAGCACTAAAGCCTGATAGCGGAAAAGTTATCATTGGTGGTGAGGATGTGCTTTCTAACCCTAATATTGCCCGTAAAAAAATTGGCTTTTTATCTAGCTCAACGGGCCTTTATGGTCGTTTGAGTGGCCGAGAGAATATTAGCTACTTCGGTGAGTTGCACGGTATTCCAAAAAATGTGATTAACGCGCGTATTGAAGAGTTAGCTGATTTACTCGATATGCAAACCTTCCTTGATAGACGTGCCGAGAATTTCTCATCAGGGATGAAGCAAAAAGTTTCTATTGCTCGCGCTGTTATACACGAGCCTGAACTAGTGGTGCTTGATGAACCCACAACCGGCCTTGATATTATGGCAACCAGTACTGTGATGGAATTCATTCAACGCCTTAAAGATAAAGGCACACCAGTTATTTTCTCTACTCACCATCTTGATGAGGTGCAAACCCTTTGCGACAAGGTGACCGTGATTAACCAAGGTGAAACGGTATTTAACGATTCGCTAGCTGCCTTTAGCGCTTTGTCTGGTAATGGCGGGGCTGGCGGGCAAATGCATAAGAGCTTCCTAAAAACACTATCAATGGATTCTGAGGAGATGGGTAATGTGGTTAATCTTTAAAAAGGAATTCAAAGAGCTATTACGAGATAAGAAAACCATCATATTCATGATTGGTTTACCGCTTTTGTTATTCCCAGCTATTTTCGGTGTCGCGTTCTTTTTCATGAGTTCAGCGGCGGATAAAGCTGAAAATAAAGTACTGAAATACGCGATAGTTGGTGAAGCGTATGCGCCAGCAATTGTTCAGTCTTTTAACGACGCATCAGATAAATTCGAATCGGTTGCGATTGGCGATGAGACTGACTACGCTAAACTCATCAAAAACGAAACATTAGATTTTGTTTTGGTTATTCCTGAAACCTTTGATAGCGACGTTTTGCGTTCAGGTCAGCATAAAATTGAGCTTTATCTCAACGATGCTGGTCTAAATAAGGTGATGGGGCGCGTATCCGACATCATTGATGAATATACCGATGCATTCCAACAAACCGCTTTTGCGCAGCTTAATCTAGATGAAACTCAGCAAGAGGCCTTGCTAAAGCCAATCAAGATAGAAAAGCAAAATGTCGCCGACGATCGCGAAGTGTGGGGTGAACGCTTAGGCGGTATGCTGCCGTATTTCATCTTCATCTTGTGCCTTCAAGGCGCTATGGCCCCAGCGGCTGACTTAGGTGCAGGTGAGAAAGAGCGTGGTACATTAGAAACACTACTTATATCGCCGATGGACCGTCATAAGCTGGTACTGGGTAAATTCTTTACTATCGCTACTGCGGGCATAATTACTGCGCTTATTACCGTGTCTTCCATGGCAATATGGGGACTGGTGTTATCGCAAGGCATGGCCGTTGAGTTTGTGGTTAAGATCATGTCGATGATTGGTCTTGTGGACTTCCTGCTGATCTTCCTGATGTTAGTGCCGGTAGTAGCAGTGTTCGCCGCTATCCTACTATCACTTTCAATTTATGCTCGCTCGTTTAAAGAGGCGCAAAGCTACATGGGGTCGTTAATTATGGTGGTTATTTTCCCTGTAATTATAGCCATGATGCCGGGTGTAGAGCTTAAAGGTGGCTGGGTTTGGGTACCGCTGACAAACGTTGCCCTAGCGATGAAAGAGCTGTTCAAAGGTACCATGGACTACTTTGCGCTCTTTGGCATATTTACGTCTACCGCAGTGATTGCAACCGGATTAATTTTCTTCTGTATCCATTGGTTTAACAAAGAAAAAGTGTTGTTCAGATAACAGCTGTGATTTGAGTATTTTCTCAAACATATCAATGCTATGACGAAAGCCGTTTGGTGTTTGTTAAGGCTCCCCGAACAGTCGGATTACCCACCTGTTCGGGGAAGTTCAAACAACCCAAACGGCTTTTTTAACGTCTATTTTGGATAAGTCAAAATAAAGCTCGCTCCACCTAAAGCACTTGGCTTTACGCTTGCGGTGCCTTTATGCCAGTATTGAATTCGCTGTACAATGGCAAGCCCCAAACCTGCACCACCAGAGTAGCGGACACGGCTATTGTCGGGTCGGTAAAAAGGTTCGAATATACGCTCTGCTAAACTCGGAGCTACACCATCGCCGTCATCACTCACTGAAATAGTAATGGTATCTGGAGTTGACTGAATTTCGATTGCTACTTTACTGTGCGCATGTCGAATGGCATTGGTAAGGAGGTTAGACACAGCTCGCTCCACAAAATGGCCATCCCCTCGTAGTACTACGTTTTCTCCTATGACCGCTAACGCTTTGTCAGTTGTCAAAGATAGACGCTCGATTAGGTTTTCGCAGAGTTCCTTGGCAGGAATATCTGAGATGCTAAGCTCAGGTGTAATGGCATCGTACTGTGTGTAGTCCAGCATTTCTTGTACTAAGCCTTCTAGCTCATCGATATCAGCAAGGATCCCATTCCAGGCTTCACTATTTGGATCGGGGTTCATTTCTAGTGCAAACTTTAATCTAGCGATAGGGGTTCTAAATTCATGTGCCACAGCGCCGGTCAATTCTCTTTGATCTCGAAGCAAACCGTGCACGCGCTCACTCAGTAAGTTAAGCCTGTTGGCGATAGGCTGCATAATCGAACGTTTTTTGAGTGAAATAGAAAGTTGCTCTGTCTCATGTCCTAGATTACTGACTTCGCGGGTAATATGTGAGAGATCACGCCATAATGGCCATAACCAGACCGCCATTGCTAAACCAAGTAAAACTAGAAAGACAAAAAGGTAAACAATCAGGTAAGGCGTTGAAACTTTTTCGTAGGGCAACGTAAGTGCTATAAACTCCTTATTGCCGATGGGGGCGTAAATATATTTGGCTTGTTCGTCGAACAGCGTTATCGATCGGTTATTGGATATTGCGGCTCGCTCGGCGTCTGACCAGCCAACCGAGCCAATGGGCTTGATTTCATAGTTTACGCCTGTCGAGTGTAACCTTTCTATTAGTGATGATCTATCTGAGACAACGAGAGGCAACATTGCCTCTAAAATTTGTGCTTCTTTGGTTTGTTCGTAATTTTCGTTAGGTAATACTAGCTCTAATGTGCTGCTAATCAGTACCAGCGCAATAGCTACAAAAAGGTAGAAACTGACAAACAAGCGCGTCATTTCTCTCCCCAAGCATCGCTTACAAAAAAGAAGCCTTTGCCCCATATTGTCTTGATGCGATAAGGGTTTTGAGGATCATCGGAGAGCTTTTTTCTAAGGCGAGATACACGTACGTCAGCTGACCTATCAAGACCATCGTACTCACGACCAATCAGTTTTCTATAAAGGGTAGTTCGGTCGACTAGCTGTGAAGCATTGTCAGCAAGTAAGCAGAGTAAATCGAATTCATGACTTGTCAGCGTAATAACGTTATCTGCAAGCGTCACTCGACGTGAGGCTTTATCAATAGAAAGCGAACCAAAACGCAACACATCGCTATTACTTTCTTGTGGTAACGCCGATATTGTTCGTCTTAATAATGCATTGATTCGCGCCAACAGCACGCGTGGCTCTACGGGTTTTACAACGTAGTCATCTGCACCAATTTCAAGCCCTATCACTTGGTCAAAGTCTTCATTTTTTGCAGTCATAAAAAGAAGCGGACCCGTATAGAATTGTCTTAACTGGCTACACAGAGCAAAGCCGTCTTCACCTGGCAGCATGACATCAAGTATGACTATATCTGGTATAACAGTTTTTACTAACTCAACAAGACCTTCACCGCATGCTAGTCTCGAAACGTTAAAGCCGTTGCGTTCGAGGTACTCAACGACCAATGCCGCTAAACGTTCGTCATCTTCTACTAATACTAAGTTTTTCATTAGAACAAACTCCACGGGTTTCTTACACGCCGCCGGTGTGTAGAGGCTTTTCGATATTTCACCTTAAGCATAACTGAGGGGGCTTTTCCGTCATCTCCACTTTTAAGAGTGAGTGTAGAGTCTGCCTCCAATTCTAACCTATACTTAGTGGGAAGCTGATCGGGTAACCAACAACCTAATAGGCGATTGTTTATGTGCAAACATTGCTCACTCGAGCTCATTTCCGGGTAGGTCAGAGTGATAGGTAATATGCAAACTTCACCTTTTTGAGAGGCAATACACTCGCTTGGAAATACAGAAAAAAACGCGGGGCTTTTTTCTTTGGCGAAACTAGGTAGACAAAGTAATAGGAGAATGGCGAGCAGTAAAATACGCATTACTTCATCCTAAAACCGGTAGCCAACGCCAAAGAACATATTGGTAACATAGCGTTTTGACACCAGCGGACTGTCAGTCATCCCGCTGCCCAATGACGTAATTTGAATCCTACCCAGCCAATGCCAATGCTGATTTATAGGTTTGTTGAAAAGCAAACCTCCAGTAAATTGAAATGTGCTTCCCGCGCTATACCACAGGGTTTCATCACTGGTATCACGTTGGCTGATGCCGTAGTAATAATCTATTAGGTTGCTGCTTTTGTAGGTAACAGATAGATGTGTTGCGAGAGACCAGTCTTGCCATTCGAAATCGTGCTGATACCTACCTGTTGCGCTAAAACCATTATGCACACCAAGAGCATCATGAATTACAGTGAACGACCACCTATCATTGTCGTTAAACCAATTCGTGCGCAATCCTGCATCGAGTGACCAATCGCGTTGTGCGATATCGTCAACAGAGATATAGCGAGGAGGGTCTTCCTCACCACCAGGGCTTGGCGTACCTGCACCATCGGTAACACTGTTTGTAGGTAAAAATATATTGCTTGGATGCCAAAATGCAAAATAAGCGCGTTCGGTGTTGGCACGGAGGAAAACTTCGGTTGTTAAATCTTGTCTGGGCTGCCATTGATAACCAAACTCGCCGTTGTCGAAGTATGCATGTTCACCATACCAAGCAACGTCTGGCAATATTATTAGGGGAATAGCGTCGCCATCTACTAATGGGTTAGTGCGAGCCCCAGCACCGAAGGCCACGCCAATTGACCAGTTGTCTTCTTCAATACAAACGAGCTTGTTTTCACAGGCCACTACTGAGGCGTGATAAGCGCTCGCGAAAAACAAAATAAGTAAAAAGCGCGACAACACACAAAGTCCCTTTATCGAAATTGAGGTATCAAGATTACCAAACTGCTCAGTATGAAACAGTACCCGATTACAAATTGTCACATTTATATTCAGTTTGGATCTGAATGATATGTAATGCGAATCTATTATGGATTTCAACGTTTCAACTAAAAAGGACATGAAACATGAAATCTAAAAGCGGGATAGACGGTATTTCAAAATGCATGGCAGTACTGATTTTCTCTACGTGCGTGATTACTGCATGTAGTAGCGGTGATGGTGGGGATGACGAAAATGTAATGCAGCTTTCCCTTACTTCCACCTCTGACGTTCCGTTGGGGCAGAGTCCAAATATATCAGCCAGTCAGTATGTTAAAAACGGACTTTATATAATAAACGTTCAACAAAGGAGCTCCACGAGTGGAGACGGCGCTGATTCACCGGCGGCAGCACCTGAATTTTCCTCAACAACAACGCAAGTCGAAGGTGTGGACGAAGCTGATCGTATTGAGTATGACGGTGAGTATTTATATGTTGCAAACTTACCAACGTGGGATTCACAACCGGGAACGGAAAATCGAGTACGGATACTAAAGCGTCAGGACGACTTCTCCCTTGATGTCGTTGCAAAGATTCCCCTAGAGTCTGAGCATGAAATGATGGGTATGTACCTTCACGATGAACGTCTAGGCGTTATTACCCGTAAATTTGGTTACTATCCACTGGTAGACGCCGTTGCTATTACAAGCCCATGGAATAGCCCTGACAATGATACGAAGATTCAGTTTATTGACGTTGCTTCACCAGAGACACCTACTATCCCTCATAAAATTAAAATTGATGGGCGACTGATTAGCTCAAGGCGCATAGGCAACGACTTATACTTAGCTATGCAATATGTACCTTCCGCTGATAATTTGCCTGCTGTTGGCAATAGCAACAGCAGTCGCGAGGCGTACTATCGACGTCTTCTAGAGTTGGAAAACAGCTCACTAGTTCCAAATATCACCATTAATGAACAATCGTCACCGCTTTATCATTTAGATGACTGCCTAGTACCTGAAAATGCGAGTAGCAAGAATGGGCACGTGCAGATGCTTAGCGTGGTAAAGATTAATATGTCATCTCCGTCTACCTATTCGGCGTTATGCACTATTGTTGAAGCCGAGGGCTTGTTCATGACCCACAATAATATGTATTTACACGCAACACAGGGAAATGACACTGTCATTCACAAAGTATCTTTAGAGAATGGTATTGAATATCAAGCGACGGGAAAGGTACGAGGTTCATTCGGTTGGAATAGCTCTCCACAGCTGAAGATGTCTGAACGCGATGGCTATTTTATGGCGGTAACAACGGAAGGCCTTCTTGCTGATAACCCTGAACACTTTCTACATGTTCTAACGCAGCAAGGGCGAAAGCTCGAGGAAGTGGCTTCGCTACCAAACGACAACGAGCCGTCACCAATAGGAAAGCCGGGAGAAGATGTTTATGCGGTGCGTTTTTTTGAAGACAAAGCGTATGTTGTTACCTTTGAGCAAGTTGACCCACTTTACGTCATCGACCTTTCTGATGCAGAAGCACCCTTTATTAGCGGGGAACTTACTATACCTGGTTTCTCGAGTTATCTGCATCCCATGGGGAATGGGCTGCTTTTAGGGATAGGTCAGCAAGTGATTGGGGCTAATATTCCAGAGGCTGGTGAGCAGCCAATGACCACACCAGTGGAGGATGGAATGAAAGTTAGTTTATTTGACGTAATAGACCCTGAGAACCCCATTTTACTGAATGAATATGTATGGTCTGATACCTATACAGGAGCTGAGTACGATTATAGGGCGTTATCTGTGTTAAAGACGCAGACGGGTTACCGGTTCGCACTGCCTTCTGAATCATGGATAAGTGACGAAGGTAGTTTCTCTTTGCATTATGCGTTACAAATGCTTGAAGTAGATAGTGAAGAAAGAACACTGTCGCTGGTAGGAAGCATTGATCATCAACAAGACAATGAAAATTACTACGGTAGTTATGATGACCGAAGTGTTTTACATAACGACCACGTTTACTACCTCAGAGGAAATAAGGTCTATCATGCTCTATGGCAGCAAGAGCCTCCAATCGAAGGGCCGTACTGAAATAGTGAAAGTGGTTTAACTCAAGCGTTCGCTACACTTCAAAGTCGATACGCTTGATAATTCCCTCCCAACCGGGAGGGATTTTTCCTTGAAGGACATAAGAATAGGCGAGTAACTCGGCAATTACATAATACAGCGATTCAGGGATATCTTGCCCCACATCAAGGGTAGCGAGGACTTCGCTTAAGTAAGGGTCTTCGTGAATTAATATCCCAGTTTCTTCAGCCATGGCTATAATGGCTTCCGCCAAATCTCCATAGCCTTTCGCAACCACTTTAGGTGCGTTTTTCTTATCGCCCCCGTCATATTTTAGGCCGATGGCGCGTTTTGTCTTTTGTGAATCAGTCATAAACGCTTTACCTAAACCCTAGTTTCAAAGATTTGATGAGGGCGCGAATTTAATGTGTCCGGTATGTGACCTCGCTGGTAGCTGGTATTTTCAACAACCAGGCCGAGGGAAGTAAGGCGTTTATGTAAATACGGTAGGGTATCGCCAATACGCTTAAGTACTTCATCGTTCGATGCATATAAGTCTAAAGTAATGGTGCTTTTATCAATTTTTGATTTTGCCAACACTTGTCCGTTGTCACCAATATCCAGTTTCATCGTGATATTCCAAAGAGAACGCTGGCCTGCTGGTGCGTGCTTATTGTTCTGGCCACCCAGCTCTCGTTTTATCAAGAGTTCTGGTGGACTTTGATGTTGTGAAAGTGATGGCAATATATAATAGAAACTATCTTGCCCTTGAATACGGCTATCCACATTAGCAATTTTGTTTTGCTGGTGGCTACTTAGCAGTGTTTTCAGTTGAGAAAGCAGCTGTTGTCGGCCGTCTAGTTGGTTCATGTCTTGGCTAACGCGACTTGGTTGAGTCGTTACCCCCATATTCGCTAACGTTTTTGAAACGATAGAGTCAGGCGCATCTATTTGCGTTTTTAAGCCAGGCTGACGCTGCATGGCACGCCCCGCTAGTGCTAATTGAACTAAGGCGACCAGCCCTTGAACGAAGCTGGAAGCGTTTACGGGTGAGGTTAAGTTTATTGGTGTGGTAACCAGCGCCTGTGAGGATATAAGCTGCTGCAAGCGTTGCGACAATCCTTGCTCGTTCATATCGGGCGCTAGTTTTTTCGCGCCGTTTTTTACATCGCCGACAGCGCCTACGTTCTCACCAGTTACACTTTCGTTTGTTTTTGAGCCGGTTAGACTGGTGGGGCTATCTGAAACCACTGGTGGTATCTCTGCGCCTTTACCTTGTGTAGCCGCTAGTTGCGCAGCAATATTACTCAGTAAGCTATTCGATAAACCTTTGGCCTGTGTGCTTAATGCTTGTGCGAGAGAGGCAAATGACACAAGAGAAGGCTTACTTCCACTGCCTTTTCCTTGCGTGCCAATAGTCTCGGGTGACATGGTATCTTTTCCGTCAGTCAGAGACGCTTTTGCCGTTGCTAGCAGTTGTTCACTGGAAGGCTTAGGCGGGCCGATAAACGCTCCATTAGATATTTTGAGTTGCGAAGGTTTCGCGTTGAGTGCATCAAGACCTTTTAGGTGCTGCAAAATTTTATCAAAATGCTGGGCTCCATGTGCTTGAGAAGCGCCGCTGCCGGGCGGTAACTTTCCATTCTCAACAATAGCAACGAGTTGGCTTAATGCTTGGCTGGTACTGCCTGTTTGGCTCAATAATACCCGAGAAAGTGTACTAATTGCGTTGTGTACATCCGTTCCTTTAAGCGATGTGGGAGCCGCTGCTTTTAGGTTTGTAATGGATGAAGAGGCTTCGAGCGAGCTATTTCCCGTGACGGCATCGAGCCCTTTCGCCGTCACTTTTGGTAATTGTGTAAGGTTAAGTTTATTTACCTGCTCCAGATTCAAAGTTGGAGCCGAAAGGGAAGGGGCCTTGCTCTGCGGTAAACTTATTTGTAATAACGCGCTTTGTTGCGCAGTGCGAATCGAGAGTTTGCTACCCGTTAAGGTTAAAGCAGAAAGCACTTTTAACGCGTTAGTGTCAGCATCAGAACCTTTTAACATCGCGTTAAGTTGTGGCGGGTTACTCAAGTTATGCTCAACAGCAACGCCGCCTTGCTTAAGAGCACTGGAAATTAGCTGTTGCTGTAAGTTGGTACTTACATTTTTATGGGTTATAGCGGCGAAATTATTGTGGTTGGCTCTTGGGGCAGCGCTTCCATTGGAAAAACCGTGAGAGATTTGCAAAGCGATTCCACCGCTGCTTGCTCGGCTTAGTACTATAACGACCTGCTGGCCGACCAGCTTTTGAAGCGCTGCTTTCGCCGTGCTATCCAGCTTTTCAGTGTTTATGTCTGTAAGGGGAACATCCTCGTTTTTAGCCGTGGTGAGAATGAGCTGCCCGAAGCTTTCATTTTTTGTAGAAATAGACAGCTGACCCTTAAGCGTAACGGCGGCGTTATTTGCAGCAAGCGCTTGTGCCACGGCTTTCAGTAATTCAGCTTTATCGGGCGCTGACAATGACGCGCCTTGTTGAAACAAACTTGTAGAAAGGAGTATTGCAGACTGAGCGCTTAACTGACTCTGAGAAGTATTTTGAACACTTTTCGTTTCTGGGTTTGAGATCTGGTCTGAAGTTTGGGGCAGAAGAGCAATTTGCGCATTATGAATAGCGTGTTTGGAGAGTTTAGCGCTAACTTCTGCGGGTAAGGCAACGTGCAATACTTGGGCGACCGACGGCGCTAAATTTGACGATGCATTACTCGATGTCATCGTTATCGATAGCACTCGTTCAGGCAAGCGTTCAACTATCACTTTCGCCGCATTGTCTAAAACGGTAGCCTGCGAAAGCGCAGCGTTGGCAATCAGAGGCGTTGCTCCTTGACTCGATCCTTGAGTAGCGGCATCTGTAGACGATAAAGCGGCCGAGACAGGCGACGTCGGGCCAGTTGTTTGATTTAGAGCGGCTGCCAATAGAGATGATAGTGGTGTTGTCATAATTGAGATATCGGCAATGTCGCGCTTTTCCTTACTTATTTGAGTATAGCAAAGCTCTGTTTGGTAGTTTCGTTATTGACCAGTTGATAAGATGAAGCAAAAGAATTCATCCTTTAGGCGGAGGGATAACACTTACTCACGACGGATGGCTCTCAGGAAAAATACCTTTGTCATTGAAGTAAATCATATTTAATTGGAATTCGCGACTGCGAAAAAGCGTTCATGTGGTAGACTAGCGCCATTTTTTAGAACCTCTTTTTAAGGTTGGAGTAGCCAGGTAGTGTTAGAGGCGCGCGGATTAACCTGCAGCAAACGAGACAGAACCCTTTTTGAAGGGCTTTCACTGGTTGTCGAACCCGGTGAGTTGCTGTATTTACGCGGTCCTAACGGTGCAGGGAAAACCAGCTTGCTGCGCATTTTAACAGGACTGAGTTCACCTGATTCAGGTGCAGTATTGTACAACGGCATGGACATTTCAGCGGACAAGACAGGTTATTACCAAGACCTTTTTTATCTTGGCCATAAAAGCGGAACTAACGGCAGTCTCTCTGCCCTAGACAATCTATCGTTCTGGCTAGCTCAACATAATGTATCGGTGCCTGTTAACACGCTTTTTGATGTATTAGAGAAAGTGGGATTAGTTGGACTTGAAGATGTACCCGTAAGGTATTTATCGGCCGGTCAACAGCGTCGTGTGGCGCTATCGAGACTGTGGCTAAAGCCAGCAAAGGTGTGGATACTGGACGAACCGTTTACAGCGCTTGATGTAAAAGGGGTTCACATGCTTGAAAAAAGTATGAAAGAGCACGTTGGTCGCGGTGGTCTCATCATTACTACTTCGCATCAACACCTATCAGAAACTGCAGGGGAAAACCGTGTATTCGATTTGGAGTACCGTTTTTAATGTCACTTTACCAAGGAATTTTTAAGCGCGACATGCAGGTTGCGTTCAAGCAAAAAGCAGAATTAGTGCAACCTCTGATGTTTTTGCTTATGGTGGTGACCTTATTTCCCTTAGGCGTTAGTCCGTCTCCCGACACCCTTCAACGCATTGGACCAGGGGTAATATGGATTGCGGCAATTTTGTCATCGCTCATGGCGATGGAAAGGCTGTTTCGCGATGATTTTCAAGACGGGTCGCTAGAGCAGTACATGTTATCTGGTATGCCATTACCAGCGGTGAGTGCGGTAAAAGTGGCTGCCCATTGGCTGGTTAGCTTTGTACCATTATTACTGTTGTCTCCGCTACTCGCCATGTTTTTGAATTTAACGGTCGATATGTATATCGCCCTTGTCTTAACCTTGATATTGGGGACGCCGTTACTTTCCTTGATTGGTGCCATTGCAGTAGGGCTTACCGTTGGATTGCAAAAAGGTGGAGTGCTGTTGGCACTGCTACTTATCCCTGTCTTTATTCCGTTACTGATATTTGCCACGTCGGCTGTGGATTCTGCCGCACTGCAATTACCTTATCATGCGCAACTTGCTATTATTGCCGCCATGCTTTTATTGGCTGCGGCATTGGCACCGTTTGCCATCGCATATTCTTTAAAAGTGAGTCAAAACTAATGTGGAAGTGGTTACATCCCTACGCAAAAACAGAGCGAGCCTATCAGCTTTGTTTAACTTTACAGCCTTGGTTTTGGGTTGGCGCTCTAGCGTGTTTAAGCGTAGGCACCGTGTGGGGGCTGGCCTTTGCGCCTCAAGATTATCAGCAGGGCGATTCATTTAGAATCATCTATATCCATGTACCTAGCGCCATTTTGTCTATGGGCACCTATGTGGCCATGGCGATTGCGGCCTTGGTGGGTATGGTTTGGCAGTGGCGCACCGCTTATATGAGCATGATTGCTATGGCGCCTATCGGCGCAGTAATGACGTTTATTGCTTTGTTCACCGGCGCCGCTTGGGGTAAGCCAATGTGGGGCGCTTGGTGGGTGTGGGACGCACGCCTAACTTCAGAGCTTATTCTGCTTTTCTTGTACATGGGCGTGATTGCGCTCTATGGTGCGTTTGAAGATAAGCAACAGGCGGGCAAAGCCGCAGGCGTAATGGCGCTTGTAGGTGTAGTAAATATCCCCATTATTCACTACTCGGTAGAGTGGTGGAATACGTTGCATCAAGGGGCGACTATCAGTAAATTCGACAACCCTTCGATTGCCCCTGAAATGCTGTGGCCGTTGTTAATTAACCTGCTGGGCTTCGCTTTTTTTATTGGGGCTGTGACCACTGTACGATTACGTAATGAGATTGTGCTTAGAGAAATGCACCGACCTTGGGTACAAGCGCTAGCAATGAATAAAGCATTAAATCAACAACCTGGTGATGCGGCTACTGCTAGTTTAAAAGAGGGCAGTTAAGATGCAGTTTGAATCCTTTGCCGATTTTTTAAATATGGGAGGCTATGCATTTTATGTATGGCTTTCGTTTGGCGTTACGTTCTTAGCAATGGGCATTATCGCTATTCAGAGTTTTAGTAAACATCGCGACCTTTTAAAGCAGGTAGTGGTGGAAAAAGAACGCAAAGCGCGTATTAAAAAAGCGCGACAGCAACAGCAAGACAACACCTAAGTGTTAATGTGAAAAGTGAACTTAGCATTCATTTGCGTTTTTATTGTTTATTAGTTTTTTCGAAGTGAGAGTTGCATGAACCCGAGACGAAAGCAGCGACTAGCCGTAGTGGGAATTATCGGTTTTTTAATAGTAAGTGCAATTGGATTGATGCTTTACGCCCTAAACGACAGTATTGACCTTTTCTATACGCCAAGCGAAATCATTGAAGGTAAAAACGGCCAGAAACCGCAGGTTGGCCAGCGTCTTCGTATAGGCGGTATGGTGGTACCTGGCAGTGTGAAAAGGGATCAAGAAAGCTTAGCGGTGAGCTTTGACCTTATCGATACTGGCCCAACGGTTACCGTGACTTATACCGGTATCCTGCCTGATTTGTTCCGCGAAGGTCAGGGCATTGTGGCAACAGGAGTACTCACTGGTGCAAGCAGCATTAAAGCGCAGGAAGTGCTGGCTAAGCACGATGAAGAATACATGCCGCCTGAGCTAGCTGAAAAAATGAAGGGCATTAAGCACGTTAAACCTGAAAACATGCCATCCTACGAGTCGACTACCGGCAGCGGAGGCAATTAAATAATGGTGCCAGAGATTGGAAATATTGCGCTGACGCTTGCGCTAGTGCTCTCTATATTATTGGCCGTTTATCCGCTATGGGGCGCTCACCGTCAGCACGAAGCGCTAATGGCAACGGCCAAACCGCTGGCGATAGGCTTATTTACCTTCACGCTTATTGCCTATGTATGCTTAACCTATGCCTTTGTAACCGACGACTTTAGTGTGGCCTATGTTGCCCAGCACTCAAATAGTCGACTTCCTATCTATTATAAAATTACCGCTGTGTGGGGCGGCCACGAAGGCTCATTTCTGCTGTGGGTGTTGATGCTTTCCATATGGACAGTAGCAGTGGCGATATTCAGCAAGGGTATTCCTCTTGCTATGGTCGCACGGGTGCTGTCGGTATTGGGAATGGTGGGCATCGGTTTTTACTTATTCATGCTGCTTACCTCAAACCCGTTTAACAGCATGCTGCCATTTTTCCCGGTCGATGGGCGAGATCTTAATCCGCTGCTGCAAGATTTTGGCATGATCATTCACCCGCCTATGCTTTACATGGGTTATGTTGGCTTTTCTGTCGCGTTTGCTTTTGCAATTTCAGCACTAATTTCAGGTCAGCTAGACTCAACCTGGGCACGCTGGTCAAGGCCTTGGGTTATCTCTGCCTGGGCATTTCTCACCGTGGGCATTGCGCTAGGCAGCTGGTGGGCGTATTACGAACTTGGCTGGGGTGGCTGGTGGTTCTGGGATCCAGTAGAAAACGCCTCTTTCATGCCTTGGTTGGTCGGTACTGCGCTAATGCACTCGCTAGCCGTAACCGAAAAGCGAAAGGCGTTTAAGTCGTGGACCGTACTGCTGGCTATTGCCGCATTTAGTTTGAGTTTACTTGGTACCTTCTTAGTACGTTCTGGAGTGATTGTTTCGGTACACTCGTTTGCAAGCGATCCTACCCGAGGCTTATTTATACTGGGAATATTGATTGTACTTAGTGGCTTTGGCTTGCTGCTTTACGCTATGCGTGCTGCTTCACTTAAAAGCCCAGGCCGCTATCAAGCGTTTTCCCGTGAAGTGTTGTTAATGGGTAACAATGTATTTTTGTGCGCAGCAACACTGGTTGTATTGTTGGGTACACTACTGCCACTTGTACACAAAGAGTTAGGCCTAGGCAGTATTTCGGTAGGCGCTCCGTTCTTCAATCAAATGTTCACGTTATTGATTGTGCCATTCGTACTAATGCTAGGTCTTGGCCCGCTTACGCGCTGGAAACAGCAAAAAGCCAGGGAATTACAAAAACAGCTATTAATCGCTGGCGGTATTGCGCTAAGTGCAGGTGTGTTAGTGAACTTTGCCTATGATGAACCAACCTATATGGGCGTTTTAGGTATGGTGTTAGTGTTTTGGATCCTAGTCACTACGGTGCAAGAGGTGATGCAGCGTCTATCGGCAATGCCATCAAGTAACAGTGACGATGCTTTGGTACTAGCTAAACTTCGCAAGCTTACGCCAAGTCACTGGGGAATGGTGCTGGGCCATGTTGGCTTCGCCATTTGCATTATCGGTATTACCCTTGTTTCAAACTACGAAATGGAGCGCGATGTTCGCATGGACACTGGCGATACCGTTTCTCTTGGCGGCTATGACTTTAGCTTTAGGGATGTCGTCAAAGTTCAAGGTCCGAACTATGAGGCGGACAAAGGCGTATTCGACGTTTATCAAAACGGTGAATTAATAGCGCACCTAGAGCCTGAGAAACGTTTGTATATCGTACAGCGTATGCCGATGACTGAGGCCGCTATTCACTCAAATCTCGCAAGGGATTTGTTTATCGCTATGGGTGAGCCTTTGGACAATGGTGCATGGGCCATCCGTATTTACATTAAACCGTTTGTTATCTGGCTATGGGCTGGCGCGGTAGTAATGGCGATAGGCGGTATCTTTTCTATTAGCGACAAACGTTACCGCATGGCTAAGGTTAAGAAGATAAAACGTGTATTTGGTGGGAAAAGTGAGAACGACGCAGAGCAATCTCGTGGTCAAGTATCCACTCCATCAAATACGTCAGTGAAAGGAGGCGCATAATGAAAAAAGCACCACTCGTTGCTATTCCGTTAGTGTTGTTTTCTTTGCTGGTCATTTTTCTGTTTAAAGGGCTTTTTTCTGACCCCAGAGAGTTAGATTCTCAGGTTCAGGATAAGACGCTACCTGCATTCTCACTGCCAGACCTGATGAAACCAGAGGTGACCTATACACCTGAAGATTTAAAAGGCAAGGTAACCATATTAAATGTATGGGGTGTATGGTGCGTGACCTGCGCTGTTGAGATGCCGTACCTTACTCAGCTAAAGAACGAACAAAACGTCCACATTGTAGGATTGTATTTTGATCAGGACTTAGACCCAGACTTTGGCACAAAAACACTGAGCCGTGTTCAGCAAGAAGTTACCGACATGCTCAGCCGTTACGGTAACCCTTACGCGTATAATATTTTTGATGTCTATCGCGATACGTCGCTCGACCTTGGCGTAACAGGAGCGCCAGAACACTTTGTTATCGACGCTGAAGGCATTATTCGTATGCACCACATAGGCGATATTAACGAGCGTGTTTGGAACTCCAAAGTTGGCCCGCTATATAACAAGTTGGTGGCAGAAGCATCTGGCAAAACAGGCAATGGCAAAAAGGTAGATGTAGATGCATTTATGGCCTCAGAGCCTACATTGTCGAACACGCTTAATGAAAAGAATAATCAGAGCTCCGCAAGTGCACAGGGAAGGGAATGATTATGTTATTAACTACCTCTCTCCACAGATTCGCAAACGCTAGAGCCATCGCGCTTAACGTTTTTGCACTGCTGTTTGTGCTTAGCGCTTTTTCAGTAAGTGCGGCTGAAGATAAGTTTTCTTTCGACACGCCAGCTCAGCGTGAAAGCTTTTTAAAGCTTACCGCAGAATTACGATGTCCTATGTGTCAAAACCAGAATATTGCTGATAGCGACGCCATGATTGCCCATGACATGCGCCGAAAAGTGTACGCGTTACTAAAGCAAGGCAAAACAGAGCAAGAAGTGATTGATTTTATGAAGTCACGCTATGGCGATTTTGTGCATTATCAACCGCCAGTTACAGCTGCGACCTTGTGGCTTTGGGCTGGCCCTGTTTTGTTTATTTTTATTGCCCTAATTGTGGTGATTCGCCGCAAATCGGTAACACCACCAGAAGATATGGCCGCTAAGTTAGCTAAAGCAGATGAAATGTTAGAGCGAGAGAAAGAATGAGTTGGTCTGAGTTTTATATTATTGTTTCAGGCTTAATTACGCTTGTTCTACTAATTGTCGCTTTCCCATGGCTGCGTAATAAAAATCACGCAAAACAAGACAGTTTAAGCAATACGCAAATTGTTAAACAGCGCCTTGCCGAACTTGATCGTGAAGTGCAAGAAGGGCTCATTAGTGAGCATGACAAACGACAAGCCGTTGACGAACTAAAACTAGCGCTGGTAGATGAAAGCGCATTTCAATCTCATAAAACGGGTAATGCAAAACTTCCGCTCGCGATTGGCGCCGTGCTTGCGATAGCCTGCGGAGTGATTGTATATGCGCAGGTAAACCAAATGGGTCGCGTTACCCAGGCAAGCCAAGCTATTGAAGCGCTGCCCGAATTGAGTCAACAGCTTGCCAGCGGTAATGCGAATAACCTGACCCAACAAGACATTGCTAGTCTTGCTCTTGCTATACGCCAGCGTTTGAGAGAAGAGCCCGAAGACGACACGGGATGGATGTATTTTGGCAGATTGATGCTGAGTATTGGTCAAGAAGTGCAGGCCATTGAAGCTATTGATAAAGCGGTGAGTTTGGCGCCGTCTAATTCAGCTAATCGCATTACGCTTGCTCAAGCCTTGATGACCACAGGGGATGTCAACAACTTGGAACGTGCGCAATCTATCTTGTTGGGCTTGCTAAACGACAATCCAGCGAATGATAATCTTGCGCTGATGATGGCGGTGGTCTCTGCTCAGCTTGGCGATCTTGAAAATACTCAGCGTTTTTATAAGCAAGTTGAAGGTAAGTTACCAGCAGATAGCGACATGGCGCAGCGTTTAGTTGCGCGTATAAAAGAGCTACAAGGGAATACCAGTGCAATGGCAGCGCTACAAAATACAGCTGCTGAAATTACTGATACATCAACAGCGCAAAATGCCAGTAGCGAAGCGAAAAATGCTAGTAGCGAAGCGCAAACCGGCTTTAATATTACGGTAAATTTATCTGACGACGCTAGCACTAAAGCGCCTAAAGATGGTTTCTTGATAGTGTTCGCCCAAGATGCGAACTCTGACAACAAAATGCCTGCAGCTGTGGTTGAACTGCCGATAGATGACTTCCCTGTTTCCGTTACTCTAACCACAGAGAACGCAATGATGCCACAATTCACTCTAGCCACGCTTTCTGATGTGGTGGTTACCGCAAGACTATCTAAAGATGGTAATGTGGCAGTTTCAAAAGGCGAATGGCAAGGCAGTGTGAACGCAAGCGTTACTGCCAACGAAATATCTTCACTAAGCGTTATTATTGATAAGGAATTATAAGTATGGAACTGTCTAAATCACTCGCAACCGGGTTGATTATTGCCGCAAGTCTTTTAGGTGGCTGTGCGAGTAACCATACGCAAGATCAAGCTCAAGCGTATTCTCAAGACACTGGATCGAACGCACCAGTAGTGGATACTTCAGACCCTCGTGATCCGTTCGAGCCGGTTAACCGTGAAATCTGGGACTTTAACTGGGATGTGTTGGATGCCTACATCTTACGCCCAATAACCGTTACCTACGTGACTGTGATGCCTCAGCCTGCGCGAACTGGTTTGGTGAATATCACGGACAACCTACAAGAGCCTGCGAACTTTTTGAATAATATGTTTCAAGGCAAGGTTGATGATGGCTTAGATAGCTTGGCTCGTTTTTTAATTAACACCACGGTAGGGCTAGTTGGCACGTTTGACGTTGCGTCAAAAATTGGCATTGAGCGTAAACGCGAGCAGTTTGGTGAAACTCTAGCTGTATGGGGATTAGATACTGGGCCTTTCTTAATGCTGCCGTTTTTAGGCCCAAGCGATCCGCGAAGCTTCACCGGTGATTATGTTGACGGTTTTGCGTTTCCAATGTCGTTACTCGAAGGGTCTGTAAACTTAGCGCGTATTGGCATTTCGGTACTTGAAACACGAGCTCAATTACTTGATCAAGAGGCGCAGCTTGAGCAGTCTGTTGATGACTATGCTTTTGTGAAAAATGCTTACTTTGAAAACTTGGAGTTTCGCGTTACCGACGGTAAAAGCGGCGATAAAGCCATTGATGATGAGCAGCTAGATGACTTTGCTGATTTTGAAGCAATGCTGGAAGACAATGACTTTGATAGCTATGAAGAAACGTCGGAAGAAGGTGTTGATGAGTCGACAGATTCAGAAGATTCGTCAGTTGATGTCAGTGAGAAAGCTAAGCTAAAAGAAAAAGACGCCAAGTCGAAAGACGGCAAATAGAGCAAGAGTAATAATTAAAACGATGTTGGATAAAGTTCGGGGCAGGGTTTAGTTATTGTTATCTAACCTCAACTTCAACGTCACTCTAGCTATAAATGCCTGCACAAAAAAAGCCATGCTCAACAGTATGGCTTTTTAGTTCTGGTAATTTGAACAGGCCTATCGGCAGCGTTCAAACGACAAGCTAATCCTTTGGATAGCCCATCGGGTTTTGTGACTGCCAGTTCCATGTGTCGGCACACATGTCTTCCAAGCCTTTTTCTGCATGCCAGTTAAGCTCTGTAGCAGCTTTTGTTGGGTCGGCATAACAGGCTGCTACATCGCCGCTTCTACGCGGTGCAATCTTATAGGATACGGTTTTACCCGAGCCTTTTTCGAAAGCTTTGATCATTTCGATGACTGAATAACCCTGACCTGTACCCAGATTGTATTTGTCTAAGCCCATGTTAAGGTTCAAACGATCAAGTGCTTTCAAGTGACCATTGGCAAGGTCAACAACATGGATATAGTCGCGAACGCCTGTGCCATCAACGGTATCGTAGTCGTCACCGAACACGCTTAGCTGCTCTAGCTTACCGGTAGCAACCTGAGAGATATAAGGCATTAAGTTGTTCGGAATACCGTTCGGATCTTCACCGATCTGGCCAGATTCGTGTGCGCCAACGGGATTGAAGTAGCGAAGCAATACAATGTTCCACTCGTTGTCCGACACGTAAAGATCGCTAAGCATATGCTCAACCATAAGCTTCGACATACCATAAGGGTTTGTCGGGTGGCCTGTGGCCATATCTTCACGTAGCGGTAGCGATGCTGGATCGCCGTAAACTGTTGCAGATGAGCTAAACACGATATTCTTTACATTGTGCTTCTGCATCGCTTTACATAGCGTTAGCGTGCCGTACACGTTGTTTTCATAGTATGAAAGTGGCTTTTGCACAGACTCGCCGACGGCTTTTAAACCGGCAAAGTGAATAACGGCATAAATGTTATGCTCGCTGAATATGTCATCTAACACGGCGGTATCGCGAATGTCACCTTGAACAAACGTAACCGACTTGCCTGTTAATGCTTCTACGCGACGAAGTGATTCAGCACTTGCGTTTGCAAGGTTATCCAGTACTACAACACCGTAGTTTTGTTCAAGTAACTGTAAAACTGTGTGACTACCTATATAGCCTGCACCACCAGTGACTAAGATGGTCTTCATGCATTCTCCTTGCTAGACGGTTGCGCAATGTATTTAGCGCAGATGGAATATTGAATAGGTTTAACAACCAATGGATAAACTAAAAATACCACAAAAGCCCACAGTAACGAGGTCCAATTTGACGCGGTTTGAAGAATAAATGCGAATACGGGGACAATGACGAGTAACTTTAGCACATTCAGTAAAGTCTTCTCAGGGACAGATAGCCGCTTTGCGGCCTGATCAAGCAACTTAACGCGCTCTGTCAGTGGAAGACCTTTTAAGGCAGGAATGTCTCTGGTAGAAAAATAAAACTTCATAGGTTTATGCGAATGCCCTTAATCAAAAACCGCCGGAACGTTACGTTGCGGCGGTTATTGTAGGGTAATTGGTCAGCACTTAAAACATGCTAACAATAAATTACGCTTTTTGTTCAATACCTGCTTTTTCCCAGAAACGAGATTTAAAGCTCATTAAACCAATCACGATGGCAATGGCAATGCTAAATAGGGCAATCTGAAGATACAGGTCTGGCATTTGCTCTACGTTTTCTGGGTCGAAGTTACCTGAAAGTAAGCCAGCAATGATGTTACCAATAGAGTAAGTCAGTACGAATACCCCCATCATTTGCCCTGCGAAACGCTTAGGTGATAGCTTACTTACTGCACTGAGTGCAACAGGGCTTAGGCACAGCTCACCAACAGTGTGTAAGAAGTAGGTAGTAACCAACCACATAGGCGCAACTTTAAGACCTTGTGCAGCATATTGAGACGCCATAAACATTACCAAGAAGCCCGACGCCATAATAACGATACCTACGGCACACTTAATCGTGTACGACGGGTCGATCATTCGTTTCGCAAGGTTAATCCACAGAGCAGCGAAGAAAGGCGACAAAATAATGATAAATAGCGAGTTTGAAAGCTGGAACCATACTGTTGGGATAGCGTCCATCCCGAACCAAGATGTAAGTAGCGAGCCGCTTTCAAGTACGCGGTCGGTATAGTTCTGTGCGAATAGGTTTAGTGAAGAACCAGCCTGCTCGAAACCAGACCAGAAACATGCTGAAGCAACACACACTAAGAACAACGCCCACATACGCTTCTTCTCGTTGTCGCTTAGCTGACCTTTGAAATAAATAAAACCAAAGTAAGCGAAGAAAATAATGGTAAATACAACGGCAACTTGTTGAGCAAGAGCTACAGGCTCAATAACGATAGTGCCCATGTGCGCAAGCACAATTACCACAACAGCAAGTGCAATCACTGCCCATACGCCCATCCATGCGCGCTGTTTAGCCGCACCTTGATATGGATTTGCAGGAGCAACAGAATCAGCCGATAACGAACGGTTGCTGAAGTAATATTGAATTAGGCCGATTGCCATACCGATGGCAGCTGCACCAAATGCATAGTGCCAGCCCCAGTTTTCCTGTAAATAACCGGTAACTAGGTAGGCGATGAGTGAACCGATGTTAATGCCCATGTAATACAGCGCATAACCACTGTCGCGACGGCCATCGTCGTCGCCATATTGCTGGCCAACCATCGCAGAAATATTAGGTTTTAGTAAGCCAGTACCCGAAGCAACAAGGATAAGGCCGACGAAGAAAAGGTTTTGCAAGTCTATGGCAAGTACCACGTGGCCTGCGAAGATGATAATACCGCCATACCATACGGCGTTTTTACCACCGATTAAGCGGTCCGCTAACCACCCGCCCGGTAAACCTAGGAAATATACCGCACCTGTGTATAGGCCGTAGATTGCGCCAGCGGTTGCAACGGTAAAACCTAAGCCTTGTGTCTGTAAGCTCGCGGTCATGAAAAGAACAAGTAGCGCGCGCATACCGTAATAACTCATGCGCTCCCACATTTCTGTAAAGAATAGCGTTCTTAGGCCCCCTGGATGGCCGAAAAAGCTAGTATCGTTAGATGGTTTCATAATTATATTTTAATTCCATATTGCTTATGGTTGTTATTGTAGAGCACTTATAGGATAGGCTCTTTGATAGTCGTCCGTAAGGCGGATAGCTTCTTATACTAGAGCTTGCTTAAAGACACAAGATTTGGGCGACAAACTTCATCAAAGCGGTGTCAATCGGCTAAGTCTTGTACGACTTAGCCGATTGAAGAGTTGGCTTGCTAAATAGATGGAGGCACTAAAGCTCGCGGATAGTAGCTACTACAATTCGTACTATTCCATAAATAAGCAGCAATGACACACCAAAAAGAACAAGGTTATAGATAACCGTGGGGTAAGCATTATCATCTGGAAGGGTAGGTGATTCTACGGTTACCAAATGTTGCAGTTTTTGGTATGCCTCTACGCGCGCGTTTTCTAGTGTAATAAGCGATGAAGAGTACGCTTGAATAGCCAATTGAAGCTGCACCTGAAGGTTACTGTATTGCGCCATTAATTCACTGACTGACAGGGCTTCACTTTCTCCTTCAGCGGTACTGATACGCTCTTTTTGTTTTTCTACTTCTTTTTGTAGTGCAGCTATTTCACGCTTAATGTTTATCACTTCTGGTGCGACGTTAGACATCATGGTCGACATAGTGCTCAGCTCAGCTTTTTTCTGGGCAAGGGTCGCTTCCAATGAAAAAGCGATTTGCTGAAACGCTGCACCTTCAGCAGTAGGGTCGAGCACGTTGTACTTGGATTGGAAGCCTAAAATTTCAGTTTTTGCTTGTTGAAGTTTTTGTTCAACAATCTCGTGTTCACCCTTGGCAAACGTAAGCTTTGATTTAGCTAAGTTGTTATTGATGTTATTGATAAACTCTTCCGCTTTATCAACTATAGCTTGGTTTATTATTTGGGCATATTCAGCGTCAAAAGCGCGGGTTCGCAAACTAATTACAGAAGATGCCGAGTCCACGCTAACTTCAATATGGTTCAGATAAAACTGATAAAAGTCCTCTTGCTTGTGTGAAGATGACAGGCCGCTAAACAAATCGGCTTTGTCTGACATGTAATGATCTCGAAGGCCAATAGTCTCATCGAGATACTTAATCATATCGGCAGATTGAATATACGCTTCTACAAGCTGACTTTCCGTGCCGCCGGATGCACCAGAAACACCAGCTGCCATCAAGAGAGATGAGGGGTCGAAGCTACTGCCGCCGTCACTTGATTTTACAATAAGTTGGCTTTTACTTTCATATTGAGGTGCAGCCCATAAAACAAGATATAGGGCGTAAAGCACCCATGGAAGAACAAGCAACAGCATTTTGTGTTTGCTGAGAAGGGCATTGAGCTGTGTAAGAGATTTTTCCACTGTGATTTGAACCTATTTTAGTGATTTCTTATTGTCTGCATCCTGCGTATAAACGTCGATGCCTTCTTCGAGATCGTGATAATAAGTAAGTTTGCCTTCATCTATGATAACGGCAGACGTACAGAACTCGCGGATTTGGTCAAGTTCATGGCTAACCATAATAACGCCCGCTTGTTCACTTTTTTCTTTTAGCGATAAACGCGCTTTTTTTCTAAAAAGCGGATCGCCTACAGATGTCGCTTCATCGATAAGGTAAATATCAAAATTAATATTCATGCAGCACGCAAATACGAGTTTGGCGCGCATACCAGATGAGTAAGTTTTTACAGGAAGGTCGAAGCGTGCGCCGAGTTCGGCAAATTCTTGCACTTGCTCTTCGTATTCTGGAAGCGATTTGACGTTGTTAATTCGGCCCACAAAACGCGTATTTTCACGCCCTGTCATTTGCGGGTGTACACCTGTTTGAAGGGCAACCGGCCACGACATGGATTTATTCGTTAAAACTCGGCCTCTGTCAGGGTATTCGCTTTTTGCTAGCATACGGAAAAGAGTCGACTTACCCGCGCCATTTTTACCTAAAATTGCGACGTTATTTTCCGTAGGAAAATCAAAATTCAAATTTTTGAAAATATATTGAGGGCCCATTTTACTGGGGTAACTCTTTGTTAAATTCTCAATTCTTATCATCGAGACAACACCTTCTTCCATGTGATGTGATACATCGAAAGGCTTAGGAAGAGAAAAATTATAGTAATTTCAATTAGAAAGCCAAGGGATACGCCCTTTGTTCCATAGGATTCGAAACAGGCGTAACGGGCGAGTTCATTGAAATGAACAAGAGGATTCCACGTTAAGTAAGGCCAATACTCTTTAGGCAGATCTTGAAGACTGAAAAAAACGCATGAAATAAACATTAATGGGCGGGTAAGCATTGATTTTATCTTATCCACTTCCGGCACGAATGCGGCAGCGATAGCAAAAATCATCCCTATGGATATTGAAAATACCCACAAAAGAAGAAACAGAGATATCAGCAGCAACGGGTCATTTACCGTAAAGGTCTCGCCCATCAGGTAAAGCGCAAGACATAGTAATGCAACAACCACTACCTTTACTGAAAACTCGAGGAAGCCCGCTGTGAGTATCGCTGAAATAGGTTGAACCTGCCTGAACGCATAGAGCGGCTTATTTCTGCGCACAGAAGTTGATACTGACTGGAGGCATGTAGTCAAAGACTGCAGCCCGACCATTCCGATCATCATAAACAGAAAAAGAGGAATGGAGTGGATATCATCGCCGCTGATCAGTCCACGAAGGTATGACAGCGCGAAGATAAAGGCAAAAGGCTCTAAAAATGCCCAGCCTAAGCCAAATTTATCGTTAAATTTACTTTGAAGCTCGCGCAGGAAAAGCGCGAATATCACGCCTCTCCATGCGTAGAGTTGGTCTTTAAACGTTACCATGTTTAGTTAGTAGCTACGTTGGCTGCAATAGCAATCTGATAAACAATCTGAGTAATGTCTTTAACCGCTTGCAATAGCTTGGTATCGATAGCAGGCAATACGATGATCTGATCACCTGGTTCTAACTTACTATCGTTGCTAGCTAGGAATGAGCTGTTGATGCTAGTAAAGGTAACATTACCATTCTTACGAACAATAAGGATTCGTTCGTCTTCAGCACGTTCAGTGAATCCGCCGGCCCAAGCAACATAATCTTCAGTCGTGGCTTCTGGGTTAAAGACTACTGACTGAGGAAGTAACACTTCACCACCTACGTGCACTAAGTCAGTTACCTCTGGGATGACAATAGTGTCATTCGGTTCTAGCAGAATATTTGCGATATCACCATTTTCAGAAACTACGACTCTGCCTTGAGGCTCAATTTGGCGAGCACGTGCGATAAAGTCAGCGACAAGCTGAGCTTCTTGGGCACGGATGGCTCCTTCACCCGTCGAGCTAATGGGAGCGGTATACATGCTCCGCTCAAGACGCTGAAGACCTTCTTCGATGATTTCTTTTTGCTTTACAGCAACGCTTTCTCTTAACAGATAAATGTTCTGGGTATCAGAAAGGGCAGTGTCTGCTTCAATATGATCTAACACATCGATAAGGCGAGTACCTTTATCAACCATAATCTGAGATGCGCCAGCAAACGCGCCAGCTACATTAATGCGATAGATTTGTGGCTCGTGGTCAGCAAGGTATTCAACAGTGTCGCCTGCACTTAGTTCAAGTGAAGCAAATTCATCCAAACTCAAGTAGCGAGCGAACTGTTTGTTATTTCGAATACCAGATACCGAAGCATGGGAGGAAAACTCACCTGGTCGCGCAAAGTAATTCACCACGCCGCCGTTCAATTCTTCGTTAAGAAACTCAAAGGTGAAGCTATTTCGAGCGCCTGTTTCAACGACAATAGTGTTGCCAATTGGGTGCACTAATATGGTATCGCCATCTTTAAACGACATCTGAGGCAACTTACCATTTCTGAAAAATGCATATAAATCGGCAGTAGCGACTACTTTACCATTGCGCACTACGTCTATCTGCCTAAAACTTCCGCGCTGAAAATCAATACCACCAGCGCGTTTTAGGTAATACAGCACGCTATCTGAGGCGAGGCCTGCATATTGACCAGGTCTTAGCACCGGGCCAGAAACAAAAATTGACACGGGCGTTGACGTAAGAAGGTTTACGTAAACATTTACATCGTTTGTGTAAACCTGTCTGATTTTTGCAGTAACGGTTTGATTTACACTGCCAGCAGGTGTATTTGCAATACGAATAGGACCAATGTTAGGAATAAAAATATTGCCTTGATTATCAACGGTTACTACGTCAGAAAAGTTAACCGCCCCCCACAGCCATATTGAAATTTTATCGCCTGGCGCAACGAGATAGTTATCATTTAGACCTGTGCTGCGTTCCGACTCAAATCCACCAATAAATAAGTTGGCTGCAAAAGGTGGGTTTTCCATAGGCGCTTGCGCAGGAAAAACAGTATCAATAGTTGGCTCGCCAGGTAAGTTTACGCCATTACGAGGCTGGGTTGAAAACTGTCCCATGGTATTTGCAGAACTGCTAGCGCCTGGAAGCGTTCGCTGGGTTGAAATACTCAGTGGCGATACGGACTGATTAGCAATGCCGCTACTCTGGCTCTGCTGAGCTCTTTCTCTTAATTGCTGCAATTGTTCCACGCTTTGCGCGCTTGCAGTGCCCACATAAGCGAAAAGAAGTGACGTTGCACAAGCCGCTAGCGTCAGGCGCTTTAAAGTTTTTTTGATGCTGGTTGACTGCATTTATCTATTCACCTTGCACTGTTGCCGAAGCTACTAAGGGAGTAATTACTCGCCATTGACCGTTTCGCTGACATGTCGTCATTTTACGCTGAATATCAGAAGACGCTGTTTCACCGTCTTGTAAAGAAAATCGGATACATTTATTGCCTGTGGCGGATATATAGTGCTTCAAGGACTCGTATTGGTGGCCATTGAAGCGTATTGAAAATGATTCCTGCGTATCATGATAAATGTTGGCTTTTGGAATATTTATTGCAAGCTCTTTGTCCGGTGCAAGGGAATAAGCAAGAGAAGAATGCACCAAAGGAATGTCAGCCTTAGTGGCGGTAGGAGTGTTAGAACACCCAGCTACACCTACCGTAACTACGATAGGTAAAATTAGACGAGATAATTGTTTGAACATTAGCTTTCATATCCATATAGCAATTTCGCGCTAGGATAACATAAGTTTTAAAAAAAGCATGTTCGCTATCGCAGTTGCTGAATTGTCTGAGTCTTCACCAAGACCGCAATATAGAAGACAAGTTCATATCAATAGTGTAACTCGATATGTTTTTGGCATTGCAAAGGCTGGAAATAGACGAATAAGTTAACAGGTTAAAGGAATAAAGTAGTTATTCAATCGTTACAACAGAAGCTGAGATAGTTCGAGAGAGGCGGCGAGAAGACGCACAACAGGTTCTCTTTTTAGCGGTGATTAAGGTAATTCTCGCAACAAATGAGTTTTTAACACGTTTTGATACGTTATTTATGCATGAAGGGTGGTTACTCAGACAAATGTTTTATATTATATCGAAGTTTTCTATCCGCATACTCATAACAAGATGCCCTCATCGCGCTGGAAGAAATGGAAGTTGTAAATAAATGGAAGCAACATTTAGTTTTTTATCAAAATTTGCATGTGTATTGACAGAAACTATTACAAATAGCTGTGTTTTTGTCGGTAACGCGAGGTTGTGTGTTTTATGCTAGCTTATTTGCAGTTTGTCCCGCTTTTTACTGCATTTTTCGTCGCCCTTATCCTTTTGGTGGTCATGACGCCTTTAGCGCATCAATTTGGCTTAGTTGACCAACCATCAGCGCGAAAACGTCACGCCGGAATTGTACCTCTAACAGGTGGTGTGGCTATTTTTATGGCCGTGCTTGTTGCCAGCGTCGCGACTGATGTGTGGATGAAAAACAATCCTCTGTTTTTCACCGCATCAGCATTTGTTGTCTTGCTTGGTATGTTGGATGACCGTTTTGACCTGAGTGCCAAAGGCCGCCTTATGTGCCAATTTGGTGTTGCAGCGATCATGGCATGGAGCGCGCAAAACTATATTACATCTTTGGGTAATATCTTCGGAACAGGTGAGGTATTTCTCGACCTAGGCGGGTATTTCTTTACGATCATTTGTGTGGTCGGTGTCATCAATGCGTTTAACATGATTGACGGTATTGATGGATTAGCCGGCGGTATGAGCCTTGTTATTCTATTAACAGTTGCGGGCTTTTTGATCTTTACTGGTAACGGAGCCTCCATCATGGAGCCGCTTATCATCGTCGCAGCTATTGTTCCGTTTCTTGCTTTTAATTTGAGTTGGAAAGGGTTTAAAGGCAATAAGATATTTATGGGTGATGCGGGCAGCATGTTCGTTGGGCTCACTATCGTTTGGTTGCTTGTTGATCACACTCAAGGTGAAGCTGCCGCATTTAGGCCCATTACTGCGGTGTGGTTAGTCGGCCTTCCATTAATGGACATGGCCGCGATCATGTATCGCCGTGCACGGAAGGGGCAATCAATGCTCAAACCTGACCGTCAGCACCTTCACAATATCTTTATGCGTGCAGGGCTTAGCAGTAGAAAGTCACTTGTTGCTATCCTTTTGCTCGGAGCATGTTATTGCTTAATCGGTATATTAGGAGAAGTCTATCAGGTAGCTGAAGCCGTCATGTTCTGGGGCTTTATTGGGCTACTCGTCGTGTACAGTCTTGTTATCCAACATATTTGGAGTGTACTGCGCTTTGTGAAGCGATTAACCGCATAGTTTAAGCAAAATCGTGGCAGGCTTAGTAAAATCTCTGTAACATGCCAACAAATAAAAGCGCACAATTAAGGCGCTTTTATTTTCTTTGTTACTTTTTTACGTTGGTAAAATTTCTTGATAAATCAATTCTCTATTCTTCACAATAACAATAAAAAACAGCATGTCGAATCGATTATTGCTATGGCGGTTTACCAAGCTGACAATGCGAAGTGGCTTCGCGAAGCCATTGAAAGCATGATTGAGCAGGCTTACACAGATTTTCTTTTCGTTATTGTCGTCGATGGACCTGTACCTCAAAAAATAACTCGCGTACTAGAGGATGTAGCAAGTAAAGACGACAGGGTAATAATAGCGTCGAATAGTCACAATGTGGGGCTAGCAAGTAGCATGAACTCAGTTGCTGAGTTCGGTATGCAGTTTAACCCATCGTTTTTCATAAGAATGGATGCGGATGATATTTCTGAAGAAAACCGCCTTCTACGTCAAATCACCTACCTTAAAAAGCACAGCAATATTTCTGTACTAGGATCAGCGCTAACAGAAGTTAACGAAAGTGGTGTTAAAGTTGGCGCGCGAGTAATGCCCGCTTCGCACAGGCAGATCGTTCGTATCTTGCCGAGACGATGCTCGCTAAACCATCCAACAGTAGTGATTCGTTACAATGTATTTAATGATGGGCATCGTTACGACAGTGACTTGTTAAACACACAAGACTATTTTTTCTGGATAACCTTAGCGTCTAAGGGGTATATCTTTAGGAACTTAAAAGATCGACTTTTGAAGTTCAGACGAGTTAATAACTTTTATAAACGTCGAGGCTTAAGTAAGTCGCTCAACGAGTTCAGAGCACGTTTATATGCCATACGTAAATTAAAGCAACTTTCACCCTACAACTTTTTATACGCTTGTGGTGTTTTAGCATTGAGGTTAATGCCTGGAAAAGTGGTTAAACTTGCCTATAAACTTGATAGACATTTACTGGAAAGGTTTGGTAAACATTGAGCGTCGGCGTTGTTGTTATACTATTTAATCCTGATGTTGAGCACGTGCGTAGTCTCATCGATGCGTTTCGTGCCCCTGACTGGAACGTCATCTTAGTTGATAATTCTCCAAGTCCTCAGCAGGCTCTTATAACAACTGATGTTACTTATCTTCATTACCCCTCAAATATTGGTATCGCCCACGCTCAGAATGTCGGCTTGAAAGTGCTCTTTAATGAGGGAAGCGACTACGCTTTTTTACTTGATCAAGATAGCTTGTTCTCTCCCGATATTGCTGTTGAGTTAGTGAGGCAATTCCAAGACCTTGAGCAACGTTCCCCAATTGCAGCCATAGGCCCTTCTATCTATTGCCAATTTTCAGAGTGTGTCGATCAGGGGGTTCTGCAAAAAGGGAAGCAGGTTTCCGAAAAGTTAAAAACAGTAAAGCAAATCATTGCCTCAGGCATGTTAATTTCCAAACGTGCTTTTGAACGCGTGGGTGAAAAAGAAAATGAGCTCTTTATCGATGGCGTTGATCACGAATGGTGCTGGCGTGCTCGAGCCAAGGGCATGGTTATCTATCAGTCGCTCAGTGCATGTATGCCTCATCGACAAGGCGATGATAGAGTGAAAGTTTGCGGTGTGACATTCAAGCAGGGCGCACCGATAAGGCTCTACTATCAGTTTCGCAACGTACTCATTTTAGCACGCCGCCATTACGTACCTCTTTATTGGAAACTTCGTCATGTTTGTGCAATACCTCTGAGGTATCTTGTAAACAGATATTGCTTTGAGCAAGGCAAAATGCGAGGCGCTTTCATGTGGGCAGGACTCAAAGATGGATTAAAACGCAAAACCGGCCCCATAGAGCATGCATTAATTCCAAAAAGTAGTGTGAAAAAAAGCGACACTTGATGTGTAGGAAAGGAAGGATAAAGCATAAAAACTTTCACTATCGTGGTGCATTAGATATTATTTATCCCTAATTTTGTGCTTTTATCGGTGGTTTTGAGCTGTTTTGCCCATTTTCAATACACAGACGCTCTAAAAAGGTAATTGGAACATCGATTGCATTAGTCTTGCGAACAACAGTGAATATATCTCAGCTTAAGGAATAACAAACGGCTGAAAGTCGACTTAGGCGTGTATTTAGGATTTTAAAAAAGGATATTAACTATGAGTCAGGTTAAAAAAGCGGTAATCCCTGTAGCGGGCCTTGGGACGAGAATGCTCCCAGCAACGAAAGCTATACCAAAAGAGATGTTGCCAGTGGTTGATAAGCCATTGATCCAATACGTGGTAAGCGAATGTGTTGCTGCAGGACTAAAAGAAATTATCCTAGTAACGCACGCGAGTAAAAACAGTATTGAAAACCACTTTGATACCTCTTTTGAGCTAGAAGCCACACTAGAAAAGCGTGTAAAACGCCAACTGTTAGAAGAAGTTCAGTCAATCTGTCCAAAAGATGTAACTATCATGCATATTCGTCAAGGCGTTGCGAATGGACTTGGTCACGCAGTACTTTGTGCTCGACCTCTGATTGGCGATGCGCCATTTGCGGTAGTGTTACCTGACGTTATTATTGATGATGCAGCAAGTAATCCTAAAAAGGATAACCTTGCAGACATGGTTGCCAAATTTAACACCAGCCGAGTAAGTCAGGTCATGGTTGAGCAGGTACCAGACGAAGATATCTCTAAATTTGGTATCGCAGACCTAGACGGCGCGGCAATTGCGCCAGGAGAGTCAGCGAAGATTCACAAAATGGTTGAGAAGCCGCCTCGCGACGAAGCACCTTCTGACCTTGCTGTTGTAGGCCGATACGTTCTGTCAGAAAAAATCTGGGATCTGTTAGAGTTCACGCCTCCAGGCGCAGGTGGTGAAGTTCAGCTTACTGATGCTATTGATGCATTGATGAAACTTGAACAAGTTGATGCCTACTACATGAAAGGTAAGAGTCACGATTGCGGTAGTAAGTTGGGGTACATGAAAGCTAACGTTGAATATGCGTTACGTCATCCATCGTTAGGCGACGAATTTAAAGAATACTTAGCTTCTGTTGTTAAATAGTCTTACTAGGGCTTGTTGACCTTTAGTGTAGATGAAAGAACATCAGGCCTAAGGCAATTAAATAGCTTTAAACGATTAAAAATGCGCCCTTGCGGCGCATTTTGTGTGTGTGGAGCCAGCGTACCGCCTATTCGCTTTAGTCCTTCTATCTTACCTGTACATAGCCTTCAATTTTATTAAGCATCTTTTCACCGATACCTTTCACTTGAGTTAATTGTGCGACCTCAAGAAACGGGCCTACTTCTTCACGATATTTAATAATAGCTTTCGCTTTAGATTGTCCAACGCCGGGTAGGGTAATTAATTGCTCTACGGTCGCCGAGTTTAAATCGATACGTTGTTGTTGGCTTGTACCTTCATTAGCTTGCGCATTTTCGCTATCCGCTGGTTGAGCGTGAACCGCTGGCGTTTGAATGGCTAGTGCAGATAGTACGAGTAAACCTGAGATTAATTTTTTCATCATCTTTCCTTGTATGTTGCTAAGCGCGCCATAAAGCGTTATCGGCGCAATATTTAAGTAAATGGGTTTAAGTCATGTACCAAAGCGCGCTGACTTTTGTAACCTAGATGCAAGCGGAGCAGGCCTCTTTAAAAATTTCCTGTCTTCTGTTGTGACCAAGTTACAAAGCTCAGCACACTTCAACGTGTACAAAGGAAATAATAAAGGTGAACGAGAAAAGCGGTAGTCCAGTTTTAGTACAGTTTAAAGCAGGAGAGTGATTAATAGAGGCATAAAAAAACGGGCTATTAAGCCCGTTTTGAAATAATTGAAAGGTGTAAGCTCAAACGCTTATAGGCGGTCAAGAAGCGCCTGAGTGAACTCGGTTGTACCTGCTTCACCACCAAGGTCACGTGTTGTGCGATCGCCAGACTCGATAACGTCTTTTAGTGCTGCGCGAATTTTCTCTGCTTTATCGCCCATGTTTAGGTACTCAAGCATTTGCGCTGCTGCCAAGATTACTGACGTCGGGTTAGCTAAGTTCTTACCAGCAATGTCTGGTGCAGAACCGTGAACGGCTTCGAAGATTGCACAATCTTCACCGATGTTTGCACCTGGTGCCATACCAAGACCACCAACAAGACCAGCACATAGGTCAGATAGAATGTCACCGAAAAGGTTAGTCGTAACGATAACGTCAAACTGATGCGGGTTCATCACAAGCTGCATACAGCAGTTATCAACGATCATTTCAGCTGACTCGATGTCAGGATAACGCTCACCAACTTCACGGGCTACTTTAAGGAAAAGACCTGATGTTGACTTAAGGATGTTAGCTTTGTGAACAGCTGTTACTTTCTTACGACCTTCACGGCGCGCTAATTCATAAGCAAAAACAACGATTTTTTCAGCGCCGTCACGAGTGATCTTACTCATTGCTTCAGCTTCGTTACCGTCTTCTGATACAACTTGGCCAAGACCAGAGTACATACCTTGCGTGTTTTCACGAACGGTAATGATATCGATGTCTTCGTAACGTGCTTTTGTGCCTTTGAATGACATCACAGGACGAAGGTTTGCGTACAGTTTGAACTGCTTGCGAAGACTAACGTTGATTGAAGTAAAACCTTCACCAACGGGGGTCGTTAAAGGACCTTTAAGCGCAACTTTGTTTTTTGCGATTAGGTCTAAAGTTTCTTGAGGTAGAAGCTCGCCATGTTCTTCCAGTGCGACTAGGCCAGCATCGGCATAGTCATAGGCAAAGTCACAGCCAACCTTATCTAAAATTTTTGTGGTTGCATCGATAATGTCCGGGCCAATGCCGTCACCGCGAATGACTGTAATACGTTGCTGAGTCATGTGGAGGGATCCTCTGGTAATTCTGTTGTCAAAATCGTTAGGTTTATTCAATTTGTAGCTTGGCGTTTATGAGCCAATTTCTGCCTGCTTACTTATTATAATGGAAAATGTAGGGAAAAAGGGTTAAGCACTGCAAAAGTTGCCGTATTTTATACGATACCTGGCGCAAGTTATAGCCATTCGTAAAGATTAATTAAATAGCCGAGTACGATGTTTAGGAGTAAATGACGTTACTGCGCGAGCGGACAGAACAATAGTGACCCATTAGCGTCTAGTGCGTTTACCACATCATCTCGTCGAATACCTAGGATATTTAAAAGTGTTTTGATATTGATATCCTGAAGTAATGAATAAATATCCTGATTAAATAAGCATGCTTTGGCGATTGCGAAGCTCAACACCAGAATTGCTTGTTCCTTTTGAAGTGATTTAGGAACGTCCGTACTTACTTTACTGCATTGGTGTATAACGGCACGCCACGTCGAGCTTTGATGCCAACTTCCAGCAAGTTCAGAAGCGATTGCTAGCCAAGGCGTGTCAGATTTGACCTTGAATGCGCTATTAATGGACACAGCTTTGGTGAGGTCGACGGGTAATGCTCGTGACACTTTAAACCCTGGTAGCGTGAACAAGGGAGTACAAACAAAGGTCATGGTCAGTGCGGCAGATTGCGGCGAAAATTTCGAATCGGCGAGTTGTGCGAAATAGCTTGCAAATGAACAAGCCAATAAAGTCAATTGCTTGCACATGCCCATCAGTGGAAATTGGTTTTGCGTTAGCCGTTCTAACAGCGCAAATTGAATAAGCATGTCACCCACACGTTCAATGCCGTAGGTCAAAACCGCCTGTTTAATGCTTTTAACCGGAAGCTGAAGACGGTTGTCCTGACTCGCAGTGTGCATCAAAAAGTGATTAAACGTGGGCACGCTTTCAATTTTTTCGCAAAGTTGTTCAATATCTACATCGCGCTTTTGCAGCTCATCGATAATAGTTATAAGAGCTTTAGGGGGATGCTGAATAGCGAATGTAGAAGGTAAAAGTGGTGTGCCGCCATGATTTACTCTCGCAGTGGCGGTATCAGTGTAAAGAGCAACAAAGTGCTCAAACGGCATTGATAGTGAAATGGGAGAGCGTATTGACGATAGAGGCAGCCACTTTCCATCTTCATCGTCTTGACTAAGCATAAATACGTAGCCGTGATTTTGCTGAATGTCGACTAGCGCGCCCGGTACGCCGTTTGCGTAAACCTTTGCGCCAGGTAGCACACCATTAAATAGGTTGATAAGTGGTGCAATAAGGTGACGATGATGTGCTGGAAGGCGTAAAACGATCTGAGTGAAAACCTCACGATAATCTGCTTTTTTTGTTTTAGTAGCGAAAACATTTGCTAGGAGACAAAGCCTTTGAACCATATTAAGCCGAATATCTGCAACGTAGTTAATTGGCTTGTCTGACCTAAATGCTTTTTGAAGTTTAATGATATCCAGCCAAATCGAGAGATTGTGTTTACGCAAAAAGCGAATGATATTGGCCGTTTGGTCGCTTGGTGTTCCTTTACTTGAAAGCCAGAGGGATGCGAGTAAAGACGCAAGCACATGTTGTAAATAGTGGTCGTTTAATCGGCAAAGCTTGCCAAACAGCGCCAATAATAAAAGATGTTGAGTATCTTTGGGAAGGTCATTATCGATGTGTAACGTTGCTGCAGCAAGCGCTGGATTGGCGTTTACTAAGGTCAGGATCCGTTTAGCGATTTTCAACCAATGGTTTATACGCTGCTCGACAGAAAGTTCAGTGTTACCTAACTGAACCAGGCGTTTAAGCGTGGAAATGATGTCGCTCACTCCCCATCCTTCTAACTTTTTTGGTAACTGGAGTAAGCCCCTTCACCCCATGCAATAAGTTTGTCGTTTTCAAAAAGCAACGGTGTACATTCATCTTGCGTGGTTAAGCCGTCAGCGCGCACATGTTGTGTCCTAAAAAACATAACTTGAATAGCTGTGGCACCCTGTCGCTTGGCTTCTGTAATGTCAGGTGAGCCTAGTAACGCCAAAACTTCTTCTCTTGTACTGCCTAACTTTAACTTGGTTATTTGGACACGGTTATATTCTTCACGGTCTTTCCAATCCATATTCTCAGGCTTATCGGGATAGAACGCGATAACCATAAAAACAAACACCGCATAAAGGGCGATGCCAGCTAAAATTAGACGAATAACCTTGGTATTCATGACCGTTACTTCTCGTTTTTCTTTACTTGAATGCTACTGCAAGCCAAAGCCCGACATTGTTCGGGAGCCGAGCATAGGCTAAATGTGCACTACAATCATTCGTTAAACAATACTCTCTAATAGTGTACCGCAAAACGACTACTAAACATAAGTAGTAAACGTAAGCAAATGCGTCTTGCCACGGTCTCGTGTTATTCGCTGTTTCTCTTATCGTTCTTTACAACGTAACATGGTTCGTACGCGCTACCAGGCAGCTTCATTCTATGCTGTTTTACAAACGACTCGAGTAGTGTATCAACCTTCTCCATCAGTGTACTATCACCGGTGAGCTCAAACGGACCATGTTTTTTGATCTGAGCAATGCCTTCTGCTTTTACGTTACCCGCAACAATGCCTGAAAACGCTTTGCGCAAATTGGCCGCTAGATCACTTTTACTTTGATCTAAGTGCAGTTGAAGGTCGGCCATACTCTCATGCGTTGGAATAAAGGGCTGTTGAAAGTCCTGTTCAATTTTTAATGACCAATTAAAGCTGAATGCGTCACCCATCGCACCTCTGAACTTCTTCACTTTTTCAAGGTGTTTATTCATGGTGCGTGCTACTTCTTCTGGGTCATCCACAATGATTTGATATTTTGACTGTGCTTCTGGACCCAGTGTTGCACCAACAAAGGCGTCTATGGCTTCAAAGTATTCTTCGCTACCAGCTGGCCCTGTTAGAATGAAAGGAAAAGGTTGCTGCGCATTGCGTTCATTCATCAAAATGCCAAGCAGATAAAGTAATTCTTCGGCAGTGCCTACACCGCCTGGAAACACGATAATGCCATGTCCGAGTCTAACAAACGCTTCTAAACGCTTTTCAATATCAGGCATGATAATGAGCTCGTTGACAATGGCGTTGGGCGGCTCGGCGGCAATAATACTCGGCTCAGAGATGCCAATGTAACGGCCTGTCTTGTGGCGTTGCTTTGCATGGCCGATGGTGGCGCCCTTCATTGGACCCTTCATCGCTCCAGGCCCACATCCTGTGCAAATATTCATGTCGCGCAAGCCGAGCTGATAGCCCACTTCTTTCGTGTATTTGTACTCAACTTGATTAATGGAATGGCCGCCCCAGCAGACAATTGTGTTTACGCCATCGTTCCCTTCAAGCGCTTTAGCGTGGCGTAGCATGTCAAACACCATGTCTGTGATGTCGTTACCTTCAGCCGGTGCGGTTTGGTGAAGAAATGCGTACTTGTTACCCATATAAAGCAGGTCGCGAAGGACCGCAAATAGATGTTCGTGCACACCACGAACGAGTTTTTCGTCAACGAAAGCCACTTCAGGAGGGTTCACGAGTTCTATTTTTACGCCTCGTTCACGACGAATGAGTTTTATTTCAAAATTTTCATAAGGAGCAAAAAGTGCTTCGAAATTGTCTTCGTCAACGCCGCTGTTCAATACTGCAAGGCAACAGTTTCTGAACATAGCAAAGAGCTCGCTGTTGGTGGCGTCTTGAAGACGAGAAACTTCTACTTGTGATAGCTGGCTCATCCAGCCAACAGGGTTAAGCTGCACTTTCTTCATATTTTTACTTCCTATAAGTCAGTGCTTAAATCAGTGACTACGAGGTTGCGGCCGTTTCGTTTTGCTTTATAGAGGTACTCATCGGCGCGTTCAAACACAGTTTCAGTAGTATCATTGTCATTGAAACAGGTTGCGCCAAAAGATGCGGTGATTTTTACTTTTTCTTGCTTGAATTTAAACGGCATTGCAGCAAGTTTAGTTCTAACTTCATTAAGCTTCTTATCTATATCTGCCATCTGCGCCTGAGGCAGTAGCATTACAAACTCTTCTCCTCCCCACCTGGCAATAAAATCACTTTCGGACAAACTTTGCTTTAAGAATTTACTCACTACCTGAAGGGTTTTATCGCCTGCTGCGTGCCCGAATCTATCGTTGATTGACTTGAAATGATCAATATCCACAACGGCGACCGCAAGCAAGTCACCATTTTCTTTAAATTTAGTGAAAGCAGCTTCTAGTCTCTCATTATACGCCTGCCTGTTTGGAAGCCGAGTGAGGGGGTCGGTGCGGCTTTGCATTGCTTGCTCGGCCAGCTTCTTTTTATAAACGCTGGTTTGCTGCTGAAGTGTATTTATTCGCGATTGCATAGAGGAGAGCAGTGCCATTAACGCTTCTTGACCTTGCTGGTCGTTGCTTTGTTGCTCGCTTAACGTAGTCACAAGCTTTTCTACGCGAAACTGTGTCTGCTCTTTAAGTGCTTCTAAAGAACTGCTTTCCGATACGGCTTCTTCAATGTGAATAATGTCACGTTTAAGTTGCTCATTACCAGCTTGGCGCTGCTCGAACTGGGCTTGGCTACCTTGGATCGTATTGCTTACGTCGCTACTCACCTGACCTAATGAACGGTGCAGACTCTGAATCACCCTTCCTGTTAAGCTCGCCTCTGACATAGCGTCTTGAACGATCATGCGTAAAATTACAACGCAGCTTTTAAGCAGTTGGTCTTCATCCATGCCTTCATCAAGACGTTGCTTTATATCGTTGAGTTGCTGATCGTTAGGTTTTTTTTGCGCATAAGAAGCAATAAGGTGATTAAGCTCAACCAAAATAGAACGGTAGTGAGGGTTATCATCTTTAATCGAATGAGCCGATGTGCTTTCATTGCTAGTGGACTTAGTTTCTGTAATTTCAGATGGCTCAAGTCCAACCATTTCCTTGTTGAGCGCAATGCGGTGAAGCGCGATGGCTTTTGAATAGAGTTTATAAATACTGAAAATATCACCTACAGGTTGATTTAGCTTAATCAATTCCTGCGTGGTTAACCCTTTTAATTCAGTATCTTCAAATACAATTTTCTGTAGTTGTTTCATTGCATTTTCTAGCGATGAAACAGTATCAATACTGTACTTTCTAAGCGTTATTTCTTGATGCTGAAGTGATTTGTTGAGTTTTTCTATGCTCACAGCGGCAAGACTAAAATTAGGTGTGCCAGAAAGGTGGCCTCGTAACACCTTAAGTTCAGTATCGATCTTATCCGAGAAGCCCTCATAAAATGCTGAGAGTTTCACAATAAACTGACAAAGAAGCGCGTTATTTTGTTTTAGGGTTTGTAGTTGTTTTGCTTCCATAATCTCGTCTTTATTCTAATTCGCTATTACTGCCGCGGCTCAGGTAGCGTTGGTATGTACTTCACCGTTATATTACTGACGTGCTTGACGATGATTAGCAAAAGGCGCTTCATAATTTGAACGGAAAGGGTTGATATCTAAACCTCCTCGTCGTGTGTAACGCGCACAAACGGTTAACTTATCTGGCTGACAATGCTGCATGATGTCGTTGTAAATGCGCTCAACGCATTGCTCATGAAACTCGTTGTGTTGCCTAAAGCTAATTAGATATTTCAAAAGCCCTTCGTGTTCAATAGCTTTTCCTTCATACCTTATTTGAATACTAGCCCAATCTGGCTGACTTGTGATTAAACAATTAGATTTAAGTAAATGAGAAACAAGCGTCTCTTGAACTCCTGTTACATTTTTCGCAACAGTCAAGTATTGAGTATTAGGGGAATATTGATCGATTTCTACATCCAGACTATCTAACAAGGTTCCGTTAAATTCTTGGAATTGTAGCGAAGAAAACTGCTCTGGAAGAATTAGTTTTACCTCGACAGGCTCCCCTGCGCACGCTGACAAATCCGCTTGAAGCACTTGTCGTACGTCCTCTGCTGAAGCGAATTTTGTTTGGTTGAAGCTATTCAAATACAGTTTAAATGATTTTGATTCGATTAGATTCTTTGAGGTGATAGGAACGTGGCATTCTAAAATTGCCACATTAGGTTTACCCTTTAAATTTAGCCAAGAAAGTTCGTATCCTGTCCAAGTGTCGATACCATCAAAAGGTAAACCGGAGCCAGCCAGGTTCAACGTATCACGACTTAGACTGCGCGGCACGCCTTGCAACAAGTCAGGATTATATTCAAATTCATAGTCAACCTGTTTACCCAAAGAGAGGTCATCAGGTGCAGAGATAGTAATTTTTTGAGGTGAGTTGTCCGTCGACATAAGAACCTTTTATGCATCTACGCGGGATTAAAAGTGTTGAACTGCACAGCGACACACAGTCTTACAGCACAGTAGAATTAACCCCAGTATTGACTTAACTGTTTAGTTGTATAGTGTACCCCAAAAATACGCAGGTAACGTCATAATGGCTCTAACAATTTCAGCACAATTAGATAAATTTGTATCATCTTATGTCGAACAGGCCGAGGGACTCAAGATAGCATTTGATAGCGAGTGGCCCTCGCCGTGCTATGAGACGACGGCGCAAGACGGTGAACTTGTTAGATGGTCTCCTACGCTTCAATCGCCTGTGCAGTCTTTCAGTAATGTTGAAGAGGCATTATCGCTAAAGCTAAATCCTGACTACTGCGAGTATTTTACTCGTTACTACAGCGATAATTTAAAGGCTAACGCCCCGCAAGGTCGCTGTGAATTGCTTCAAGTTTTCAATACCGAAGATTTTGAAAGATTACAGCAAAACTTGATTGGGCATTTGTTGATGAAGCAAAGACTTAGGCAAGCGCCAACATTGTTTTTTGGTTTAACTGACGAAGAAGATTTTATTTTAACCGTTGTCAACGAAAGTGGCGAAGTGGCACTCGAGCAGGTTGGCAGAGAGCCTGCCAAAATTCTTGCGCCATCTCTTGCGGTGTTTATTGAGCAACTTACACCTGCTATATGACGTTGACGCTATGACTGACGTCAATCAGACCTAAAATTACCGGCCTGCAAGACTAAAAGCTATTGGGCGTTAATAATTTTATGTAGCGCCCGCTTTAACTCCGCCACTTCTTTTTCTAACGTCTCTACCCGTGCATGCAAATTGCCCGGCTCATCAGTTGTGGCGACAGGATTTTGTTGCGCTACGTTTTCTTCGTTAGATACCTCTAGCTTAGGTTTGTGTGCGTTAAATCGCTTAATCGCTTCAATAGCTTCGGTTACCGATACCTTAAAGGGAGCTTTTGCACGTAAAATGCCTACGGACGGTGTTTTTCCTTCTTTATGCATTTGAAGGCACAAAACGTGAAGTTGCTGCAGGTTAGCGTTACTCATAATACGAAAATGGTTCAAAGTCATGAATAGTCGCAGTGTAGCCTGTCTACGTAGTCAATTTCACTAATAAGTTACTGATTTCACTATTTTTCAAAGTCTTCGTAGAATGGTGTTATTAAGATTATTATAAAAATCAATGATTTAATTTTTGGCCTTAATCTTGTTTACCAATCATAACTTACATTATCACGCATAAACGCAGTGGTTCTTACGTTAGCGTATTTATGTCTATTCAGTGTCGGTTCACAAAGTAGGCGTAGTATCGAATAAAAACAACACACATAATTAAGGAATTCACATGAAAACGGTTCTTCTTTCAGTAGCTTTGGCATCTTCAGTTTTGCTTTCAGGTTGTGTCGTATCAGTAGGTGGCGGTTCAGATAGTCACTATGGTGCTGATTGGGAAGGCAGAGAGTTTAACAATCGTAAACACATTGCGAATCTTGAAACAGGGACAACTTACGAAAGTGTATTGAGAAAAATGGGCGTTGCGGATTTCAATGAACTGTTCGAAAAGCAAGACGGCACATATCGCGTACTTTACTACCGAACTCAAAAAACGATGGGCGATGGTATCACCACAAAAGACGAGTGTACGCCGTTGGTTTTCAGAAATGGAAACTTAGTTGGCTGGGGTGACAGTGCTTATAGCTTAATGCACTAATAATCGTTAGTTGGTAATTGATTACGAAAGTATGCATTACTAACTGTTTTTAAATGTTAATAAAAAGTTAACATGCAGGGGTTTTTCGCGTAGGCTAAAGTTTAATCAGTTTAAGTGGGTGGTTGGCGCAATGATAAAAGTTGTGCGGTAGTGTCCACTTCTCTCATTTTGTTTAAATGGGTAAAAGCAGTTGTATAACTTTGCGTACAAGGAGCCCCTGATGAATACTGATGCTATTAATAATGCAATAGCCCCCTTGCAAGACACGGTTAAAGCAATCTATCTATCTGTAGATGATCTCAAAGTTGCCGCCTCTATTCTTTACAATGCGTATGTAGATGACCCATTGTTCATTGACATTTTCCAAGCAGAAAAAGAAGGTTATGAAAGCCGTCTACGGTCAGCTATCCGTGAAGAGCTCAATGCATTTTGGGTTGCAGAGCAGCCGATGATTGGCCTGTTCGATGATGAGCGGCTTATTGCCGTTGCATGCTTGACCGCGCCCGATGCAGCATTTGGTTCAGGACGTTACTGGCACTGGAGATTGCGGATGCTTTTAACGGCAGGTTTGTTCGGTACAAAGCAAATGCTAGAGAAAGAAGAAAAAGTGCGAGCATTAGTTCCCGCCGATAACTTCCACATGCTGAGTTTCATTGCAGTACATCCAGATTATCAACATCATGGGCTTGGGCATATTTTACTTGGCGCTATTGATAGCGTGGTAGAGGAAGATGAAAAAAGTGAGGGTGTTTCGGTATTCGTGACTATAGAAAAACATCGCGCTTTCTTTAACGATGACAATTATCAGGTTGTAGGACAACTAAGCCTTTCTCATGTGAACGGTGAGGTAATGTTCAGGCTAAAATGATGTTTTTTTATTCGTTGTGATACTCCTACCAAAACGTCATACGTTGCAGTTCCAATCTTTACACCAAATTTACTACAGCGTTTGTAAGACATTTCCTACAAACGCTGTGAGTGATCTTACCTAAATGATGAAAGATTAATTTATACTAAAGTATAAAGTTATTGATTATATTGAAGTTTTTAAAAATTAGTCAAAAGTCGTACAAGAATCTTTCTTAAATCTCTGTAATTCAATATGGCGGTAATAATTGGAAGGGATACTATGAACATGTCACAAGGAAACACGACGAGTCACGGATTGAGTCAAGGATCATCAACGGAATAAGTTAGGACAACTTAAGGATGAGACTCCCACAAGGCAGTGGGGAAAGGGAAAGGAAAGCAGATAGGACACTGCATTAACAGGATGTTAGAAACGGATTTTAAAGGATATAAAGGGATTCAGGGACGTAAAATGTGAAAGGACTTCGCATACAGGATGTAGCAGGGAAAAATGGACGAGAGCTAGCAAGGAGCTAGAGGCAAGAAGCCAACGGCAGGATAGCCATTAAGGAATTTCTAGTTTGCATGGACGAGCAAACCAAGGACGAAAGAAGGACATGCTAAGGGATTGGCAAAGCTGTAGCAGGATGTACAGCGAAAAATGGAACGAAGGAAGGGATCGTCAGCGGAGCCTGACAAGGACAGCCTCAGGATGAGGAACACTGCATGTAGGATGTGCAGTAATTTAGGAAAAAAGGAAAGGGACCTACGCATGGAAGTGTAGCTCGCACAGGAAGGCGCGAGAGTAGATGGAAAGGGGCGTATACGGATTTTAATCGGGAAGATTTTAGTCGCAAAGGATCGCGGAGAAGGATACTCAAAATTCCAGGAAAAAGGGGAGCCGCTAGGTTCCCCTTTTTTTTTGCGTTGTTTATTACCAATCCGTATGCATTTGTTATGTAAAACCTGACCTGAATGGTGAATTAAGAACCGCTCACGCTTTTTGACATAGAAGCTTAAACTCTATGCGGCGGCACCTCTGTTCGCATAACCCTTACACCTATCAATTCAACTTCCCCAGTATATCGATCCTCACCATTACTCGAAAACTCAAAGTTGAATACACTGTGCCAGTCAGGCTTTCCATATTTGAATGAAAATCGTGTTTTAGCTCTTGCCACACTCAGCAATTGTAAACCGTGTTTATCGCAGTATTGCTTTAGGTAAGTGTTTGTTTGCTCAGAAATGGCTCGAATGCGCCAAAACTGATAGCCAGTAAACCCAATAACCATCCACACCACTAACTCAAGTAACGTCATTTACTTTCTCGCTTGTGCAAACAATTGTTGAAATGCATTGCTGAGAATCTGAGGGTTGGCTTTGGAATGCAGGAGTGTTAGCACTTGTCTGCGTAACTTCGGGACTTGTACTAAATCTGAAAAGAAGCCTGCGAATAAGGCGCCCTTATGACCCTCTTTTTCATCAACGTTTGCCGCCTGCTCTAAAAAGGCACTAAGCAGTAGTGGTTCCATTTGCTCGAAATGACGTGCTGCAATAACGCTTAAAATATCAAGTCTCTGCGACTTTTCGCTTTTTAATAGTTCGAGTAGTTTGTTGTTAATGGTCGGGTTAAAGGTACCCTCTGACGTGCCTCTTAGCGCCGCTAAATTGATTTCGTCACTTTTATCTATCTCATCCAAATACGCCGCTAATAAATTTTCAGGCAGAGAAACGCTTTCACTCATTTCCATCAATGTGTTAAGGAAAACGTCCGAGTAAAGTGAGGTGTTGTTTTTAATTGCCTGCGCTAATACATCTTGTTTGGGGTGATGGCTTAGGCTATGTACAAAGTCGGCCACGCTCTGCATGGATATTTGCTGCCAATCAACAAGTTGCGGGGCTTGAATGTAGGCCTCAACTTTCTGCGACTCTTCACTTAAAGGTTGGTTTAGGGTGCGTTTAACTAATGCGTTAAATTGAGCGAGCTGCGATTGATTGGGAACAAACGAATAAGGATTATCAGGCAAAGTTTGCGCGTTTTCAGTATCTTCAGCAACAGACTGACCAAGTGCATCAACTATGATCTCTAGAAAATGATTTCTTGCTGCGGCCACCACTAAGCCTTGCTCATCAAGCGGCAGTTTCACAAACCAAATATAGTGTTGCGTGGAGGCATTTTTATTCCAAAAGACGATGCCGAACCACGCATGCTGCTGACGAGGGTAGGGCGCGTAAGCACTGCCGTTTTCTATTTCTAGAAAGGTTTGACTATCGGTGGGTTCAAGGCGACGACCTAAATCAAAAACCTGATATTCAGTGCCTGCATGTAACAAAAACTCGCTGATAGAATTAATACCGTTAGCGCTCATAACTCGTTCCAAAATACTGCTTTAATCAAAATTTGCCAGGCTGTCACATCTATTCAAAGGGGCACATCGATGAGATACCGCCAACAAAGACGGGTAATGGTATCACAGCAGAAGAAATTCAACGATAAGACACGCGGACTTATGTTGACCTTTAGCCCCTGATATACTGCGCGCTTCGAAATAGAAGCGTTTTTGAATTGCGGAGAGGATGTGATTAAAACGAATAGCACTCATCACATAGCATTAAGTAAAGCATTGATACAATTAGAAACAGACATGTATCAGGATGGTATTTGGCCAAATGAAGAGCCTTCGGAACAAGACCTAAATAATGCTATGGAAAGTGCGGTTCCTTTTGCGGTCGACTGTTTAGCGTTTGAGAGTTGGTTGGCTTTTATTTTTATACCCAAAATGCGCATTTTGTTGAAACAGGAAATGCCTTTACCACCCATGCAAATTGCGCCCGCAGCAGAAATATATCTGTCATCGGCGCATCAGCGCACTCTGTCCCAGCTTCAAGTTATTGATAATATTGCCAATGGAGACATTGGGTGAGTAAACACAACGCACTATGCAGAACGATTTAAAAGGCCAATTAACTGTGCATTCAGATGAGCAAACAATAGGAAAGGTAGACGTTGGTGAGGAAGATAGCGTTAATGCTCTTCATTTACCTGTGCTGTACCAAGATGAACATATCATCGCGATTGAGAAGCCGCCTGGCCTACTAGTACACAGAAGCCCGATTGATAGACATGAAACGGTGTTCGCAGTACAGACACTTAGAGACCAAATAGGCCAGCACGTCTATCCTGCTCATCGTTTAGACCGACCCACTTCAGGTGTGCTGGTGTTTAGCTTTAGCTCAGAAATTGCAGCAAAGCTTGGACAGCAGATGATGGACAAGCAGGTAGTAAAAACGTATCACGCTATAGTTCGCGGTTTTGTGCATCACACAGGGTATATCGATTACGCCCTAAAATACCGCTACGACAAAATTGCAGACAAGCATAAGCGCCCGCAGCAGCCGCCACAACCAGCATCAACTATGTATCAGTCAGTGGCAAAATTCGAAGTGCCTGAGCCTGTGGGCAAATACCAAAGTGCACGATATTCGCTAGTTAAGCTTTCTCCTAGTACCGGTCGTAAACATCAGCTTCGTCGGCACATGGTTCATATTCGTCACCCCATTATCGGCGACACGACCCACGGGGACGGCAAACAAAACAAATTCGCCAAGCAGCACTTTAATTTTAACAATTTGGCCTTAAGTTGTACTCAAATGGGCTTTTCTCATCCTATCACTGGAAAGTGGGTAACGATTAATTCACAGATGCACAGTGAAATGCGACTATGGCTCGAAAAATTAGCGCCGTTTTGCGTTTAGGTTGATAAAATAGTAAGAATTTCCGCCTGTCGACAAAGGCGACGATCATTGGTTTAAGAGGTAAAAATGGCAACATTGAAAATTATTGCGGGTACAGTTTACGGCAATGCGCAACACGTAGCTGAGCAGGTGGAAGAGAACTTAGCTGAACAGGGCGTGGATTGCTCACTAGAAAGCGACCCGTCGGTTGCAGATTTTACTGATGCTGACGCACTTTTGATCATTACCTCTACAACAGGGCAGGGCGATGTACCACCAAACCTTGAGTTTGTGTTTTCAGATCTGAAAGACGAATCGCCTATGCTAACCGGCAAGCCATTCGCGGTAGCAGCGCTAGGCGATAGCAGCTATGGCGATAGTTTCTGTGGTGCGGGTAAACAGTTTCAAGCGTTACTGACCGAGCTACAAGGTAACGCAGTTGCCGATATGTTAGAGGTTGACGCGATTGAAACCCTAGAGCCCGAAAAAGACGTAGTAGAGTGGGTTAACACCATTAAAGATAAGCTGCTGGCTTAAGTCTTAGAAGTGTCGTGATTACGAAAAGAAAGAGGCGCATAAGCGCCTCTTTTAATTTGTGAGTCTTTCAGCATGTGGCCCGGCTAATTGAAATTAACCCGAGCCGTTAGCGATAAGCCAGAAATACTGCTTATTCTACGCCGCGAAGTAGCGCGTTGATACCTACTTTCGCGCGGGTCTTCGCATCTACTTTCTTCACGATGATAGCGGCGTAAAGGCTGTATTTACCATCTGCGCTTGGCAGGTTACCCGCCACGACTACTGAACCTGCTGGTACACGGCCATAGTGAACTTCACCGGTTTCGCGGTCATAAATACGCGTGCTCTGACCGATGTAAACGCCCATTGAGATAACAGAACCTTCTTCAACAATCACGCCTTCTACGATTTCAGAACGCGCGCCGATAAAGCAGTTATCTTCAATAATGGTGGGGTTAGCCTGAAGTGGTTCTAATACGCCGCCAATACCCACGCCACCTGAAAGGTGAACATTCTTACCAATTTGCGCACACGAGCCTACTGTCGCCCATGTATCAACCATAGTACCTTCGTCAACGAACGCACCAATGTTTACGTAAGAAGGCATAACAACCGCGTTCTTGCCTACGAATGTACCCGTACGTACCGTTGCTGGTGGAACAATACGCGCGCCGTCAGCCGCAAACTGTTCAGCAGTATAGTTTGTATACTTAAGCGGTACTTTGTCATAAAACTTACTTTCGGCGCCTTCAATCACATCGTTGTTGTGAAGACGGAAGAAAAGTAGAACAGCTTTTTTAAGCCATTGATGTACTACCCATTCGCCAGCAATTTTTTCTGCAACGCGCGCTTTACCTGTGTTTAAAAGGTCAATAGCTTGTGCTACTGCATCTCTTACTTCATCAGGTGCAGATGAAGGGCTAATGCTATCGCGATTTTCGAAGGCGTCTTCAATGATGGCTTTCAATTCATTCATGGTATTGTGATATCTTCAAGTTGGTCGAGTTTGAACAGGATACGCTTTTTAAGGTTCACCTGTTGTTCTTGGGTTAATGCTTTGCCAGCCTCATTGCTGACGATAAAAATATCTTCGGCTCGCTCACCAATGGTGGCAATTTTCGCAAGCTTAAGCGTCATATTAGTATCAACGAATGCGTGACCAATTTTAGCTAAAATGCCCGGAGCGTCTAGGGCTTCTAACTCAATAAGCGTGGCTTCATCGTTGATATTGAAAAAGCGTACCTTAGTAGGCACGTCCAGTTGTTTCATTTGCCGAGGCAATTTACGCTTATTTTCGTGCGAACGTCCCGGCTTTTCAAGTTGGGCAGAAATAGCATTTTCAATGGAGGCAATGCGAGACTCTGAGCTTATACGACTGCCGTCATTTTCAAGAATAAGCATGCTATCGAACACATAGCCGTCTCTAGTTACGGTAACGTGGGCGTCGTGAATTGAACAGTTGCGACTGTCCAGCACTGACGCGACTTGCGCAAACAATGCTTTTCTATCTTTGCCGTAAACAAACACCTCAGTGCCACCTTTCGCACTGTTATCATTTGCTTTTACTAACAGACCATCGTGCTCTGGTGTAAGCCATTCATTCTGAGCTTTAATAATTTCATCAGTATGCCACGCGATTTGAGTAGGCTTAAAGCGAACAAAGTAATCGTCGTCCAGGCGGGCCCACAATGCATCAATAGCAACAGGCTCAATAGCGCGCTCTTGCAAAATTTGCCTTGCTTGGTGTTTGTGAGTAGTTACTCGCTCGTTCAATGTTACTTGACACTGTAGCCCATTATCCAATGCCTTTTGCGTCATTAAATATAATTCGCGAAGTAAAGATGCTTTCCAGTCGTTCCAAAGATTGTCATTGGTGGCACGAATATCGGCAAGGGTTAGCGTATAAAGCAAATTAAGGTGATTGTGGCTTCTTACCGCGCCAGCAAACTCGCTTATAACGTCAGGGTCATAAATATCACGGCGTTGGGCTACCACTGACATCAGTAGGTGGTTTTCTACAAGCCATGCAATCATTTCAGCATCGTCGCTGGGAACATCGTGTTGCTGACAGAACTTTGCTACATCTTGGGCGCCTAATGTGGAATGATCGCCATTTCTACCTTTGGCGATATCGTGGAAAATAGCAGCGATATAAAGCACTTCTGGTTTATCGAGGTTTCTACAAATTCTGCCGCAGCGCGGGAAGTCCTTATTTGCCTTTGAGAAAAAGTAGTTAACGTGCTTCACCAATCGGTGAGTGTGTTCGTCCACCGTGTAGGCGTGAAACAGGTCGAACTGCATCATACCTACAATGGCATCCCATTCAGGAAGATAAGCTTGTAAAATGCCGTATTGATGCATGATGTCCCATGCAAAATCAAAGAACTCTGGCTGTTTCATTAAGCGCATGAATTTTTCGCGGCACAGCGGGCGCTCAACATAGTATTCTGCTTCAAAAGCGCGGTGAGCGTTGCGCAGCTGACGTATGCAAATCGTACTGAGGCCTTGTACTTCTGGCGTGTTGGCCACCAAATGCAGAAAGTCCAAGATTGCTTCGGGAGAGGAGAACACGGTTTCGTGTCGTGGCGATATCATGTTATCGAGCAGCTCGAAATCTTCGTTTATGATCACGCTTTTCTGAACGCTTTGGTTCAGCATGTCGTACTTGAAGCGCTGAAGCAGCATTTGATTCAGTTCAGACACCCGCGCCACGGTGCGGAAAAAGTCCCGCATCATTTTTTCGACAGACGATTTACCTTCTTCACCATACCCCATCATTTTTGCAACGTCAGGTTGGTAATCAAACAGCAGCCGGTTTTCGCTTCGGCCTGCAACCAGATGTAGTGCACAACGCATTTTCCAAAGGTGCATGCGACAAGCAATTAATTCACTGTGCTCTTGTTCTGTAAAGTAGCCGTGGCCTACTAAATTCCAGCCGTCATATTCTTTAAAATGCTTTTTGGCGACCCAGCCAATAGATTGAATATCACGCAAACACCCGGGGTTTTCTTTGATGTTAGGTTCAAGGTTATAAGCGGTACCGTTGAATTTGGCGTGGCGTTTTTTCTGCTCGTCGTACTTGGCTGAGAAAAACGCTTTGCTCGACCATGAGTTTCGACCGTTAACTTCATCCCACAATTTATCAAAGGTGGCTTCACTGCCGCAAAGTAATCGGCTTTCCACTAAATTGGTCGCAATCGTAATATCGTCTTTTGCTAGCTTGACCGTTTCTTTGATAGTGCGAACTGACTGGCCAACATCTAATTTGATATCCCATAAAAGGGTGATGAACATGCCAATTTTTTCTTGTACATCGGGCTTAAGCTTCTTTTTACTAACTATGAGTAAATCGATGTCTGAATGAGGTTGCAGATGACCACGGCCGTAACCACCAACGGCGCAAAGCGATAATTCGTCGACGGTATCTAAACCATAAAGTTGCCAAAGATGACAAAGCAACGCATCGACGAACTGTGCACGACCGGTAACGAGTTGATTAACCGGCGTAGCGTCGAAGGACTCCGTTATCCAGGCATAACTGGCTTCCACGCACGATTTAATGGCGGGGATTTCATCAACAGAGCTAATTGTGTCGATATTCTTTATCAGTGATTGCAGCGTCAAAATACACCTTTGAAATAGACTTCTTTTTAGACGCTAAGAACAATAGCATGAATTGCTAGTAGTTCGCAGTAGCAAATTAATGCATAAGTTAGGTTGAATTGTGAATATTTATGGTTTTTTGTTATAGGTGTGTAGCGCAGTAAATATGAGGGGAGTGGGCACACGATGCCGAACTTTGATAGTTGGAATTTGAGCTAACGAGCCAATAAAAAAGCAGCCGCGAATTCAACGGCTGCTTTGCATAATTCGATAGACTCAATCTTCTGAAATCATATTTTTAACGCGATTATTCGAAACGTTATCAATATTGTCGAAGTCGATTTATCCGTGAGAAATGATGCGTTCCAAGGTTTCTTCTTCGCGAAGCGTAAGAATCTCAACGCCGGTTTCAGTGACCAATAGGGTGTGCTCCCATTGGGCGCTTAAACTTCTGTCTTTAGTTACCACAGTCCATTGGTCTGGTAGCACTTTTGAGTAGCGCTTGCCTGCGTTTACCATAGGTTCGATGGTAAAGCACATGCCTGGCTCTAACACATCACCCGTCCCTGGCTTACCGTAGTGAACAATTTGTGGTTCTTCGTGGAAACTAGCGCCAATACCGTGGCCGCAGTATTCACGAACTATTGAATAGTTATGCGCTTCAGCATGGGTTTGACAAATATGACCGATATCGCCAAGACGCATGCCCGGTTTCACTTGCTCAATAGCTTTGTATAAGCATTCTTGGGTAACGCGAATTAGGCGTTCTGCAAGAATAGAAGGCTTACCCACCACAAACATTTTTGACGTATCGCCATGATAGCCATCTTTAATAACTGTCACGTCGATATTAATGATGTCGCCGTCTTTCAGTTTCTTGTCAGAAGGAATACCGTGGCAAATACAGTGGTTTACCGACGTACAGATAGACTTTGGAAAAGGCGGGTGGCCGTAGTTTAAAGGCGCAGGTACCGCTTTTTGCTCATTTACAATGTAGTCGTGGCAAATAGTATTTAGCTCATCAGTGGTAACGCCTTTCTTTACGTAAGGCCCTATCATAGTAAGCACTTCGGCTGCCAATTTACCGGCTACGCGCATTTTTTCGATTTCTTCTGGGGTTTTGATAATAGCTGTCACAGCGCCTCTCAAATCGTTTGAAACTAGTTTGATGAAGAATTTTGATTACTTACGCATTATAACACTATTCAGGTCATTCTTAGTAAGGTGATGATATTGTTGGTTTTTATCTGCTAAAGGCAGAGGTGGAAAGCGAGCTCATTAAGGGTTCTATACTTTCTTTAACCTAAATACTTCAAATTGTCGCTTTTTACCCTCAAAACTTGAGGCTTAGGTGGTATTGTGGTATAAAGCGCGCGCCCTGACGGAAAGCTCATTTTGCCACGTGCATTTGGCACCGTTTTAGAGGGTAAATTTATTTTATTAAAACACACATATACCGACACTTCGTATCGGGGTGTTCAGTTCAATTTAGGTTGGTCTGAATCGATACAAGGGGTATATGGAGGCCTAACCCCAAGAGGAAAATAAAATGGCTAATGTTTCTATGCGTGACATGCTGAAAGCAGGTGTGCATTTCGGTCACCAAACTCGTTACTGGAACCCAAAGATGAAGCCTTTCATCTTCGGCGCTCGTAACAAAGTTCATATCATCAACCTTGAAAAAACGGTTCCACTTTTCAACAACGCACTTAACTACCTTTCAGGTGTTGCGTCTAAGAAAGGTAAAATCCTTTTCGTTGGTACTAAGCGCGCAGCTGGCGAAGCAGTTAAAGATGCTGCTCTTAAGTGCGACCAGTACTACGTAAACAAGCGTTGGTTAGGTGGTATGCTGACTAACTGGAAAACAGTACGTCAGTCAATCAAGCGTCTTAAAGATCTTGAGCAGCAAAGCCAAGACGGTACGTTTGAGAAGCTAACTAAGAAAGAAGCACTTATGCTTCAGCGCGAAATGGACAAGCTTGAAAACAGCCTTGGCGGTATCAAAGACATGGGCGGTCTTCCAGACGCGATCTTTGTTATCGACGCAGATCACGAGCACATTGCTGTAACAGAAGCTCGTAACCTAGGTATTCCTGTTGTTGGTGTTGTTGATACTAACTCTAACCCAGACGGTGTTGATTACATCATCCCTGGTAACGACGATGCTATCCGCGCTATCCAACTTTACTTGGATGCTGCTGCAAACGCTATCAACTCAGGTCGCGAAAGCAACCTTGAAGTACAAGCTGAGCAAGACGACTTCGTAGAAGCAGCAGAGTAATTCTGATTGCTTACTGTCATATCTTAATAATATGGCAGTACTACAATACGAAACGTATTGAGAGGGGCGACATCGCCCCTTTTACCTAACGAATTTATATTTAATGCTGAGGAATTGAAAAATGGCAGTGACTGCAGCACTAGTTAAAGAACTGCGCGAACGTACTGGCGCAGGTATGCTGGATTGTAAAAAAGCCCTGGTTGAAACGGATGGTGACATTGAGTTAGCCATTGAAAACATGCGTAAATCAGGCCAAGCGAAAGCGGCTAAAAAAGCAGGCCGTATCGCAGCTGAAGGTGTAATCCTTACTAAGGTTGAAGCGGGTCGCGCGACTATGCTTGAACTAAACTGTGAAACTGACTTCGTAGCACGTGACGAAGGTTTCCTTAAATTTGGTAACGAGCTTCTAGAAGTAGCAGCTGCTAACAACATCAACGACATCGAAGCGCTTAACGATGCAGAACTTAACGGTTCTAAAGTAAGCGAAGTTCGTGACGCACTTGTTGCTAAAATCGGCGAAAACATCTCTCCTCGTCGCGTTATCAACGTTGAAGGCGATACACTAGGCGCGTATGTACACGGCGGCCGTATTGGTGTTATCTCTATCCTTACTGGCGGTGACGAAGAGCTAGCGAAAGACGTTGCAATGCACGTTGCAGCTGCAAGCCCGCAGTTCGTTAAGCCTGAAAACGTTCCAGCAGAAGTTGTTGAGAAAGAGAAAGAAATCCAAATCGAAATCGCTATCCAGTCTGGTAAGCCAGCTGATATCGCTGAGAAAATGGTTGCAGGCCGCATGAAGAAGTTCACTGGCGAAGTGAGCTTGACTGGTCAGCCTTTCGTTAAAGATCCTTCAATCTCTGTTGCTGAGCTTCTTAAGAACAACAGCGCAGACGTAATCAACTTCGTACGTTTCGAAGTTGGTGAAGGTATCGAGAAGAAGACTGAAGACTTCGCTGCTGAAGTAGCTGCTCAAATGGCTGCTGCTAAGAAATAATTGAGTGTTTATCTTTTGCATTAAGCAATAGTTAGATAAACTACAAAGCACCTCTTAGGAGGTGCTTTTTTATAGCTGAACGTCTTTAGTGTTGCCATTGCAATGCGTAAGTGTGAAGCTAGGCGAGATTAAGTACGCGCCTGCCTGACAAACGAAAGCGCTTTGTCCTATGTTTTTTACATCAGTGGCTTGTTGAAAGACATAGGACAAAACGGGTTTACGAGGACAATTCAAACTATGAGTATCACACCAAAATCAGCATACCGACGCATTTTGTTAAAGCTTAGTGGTGAAGCCCTAATGGGGGCGGAAGGCTTTGGCATAGACCCTAAAGTGCTAGATAGAATGGCACAAGAAATTAAAGAGCTGGTTGAACTTGGTGTTCAAGTTGGTCTTGTTATCGGTGGTGGTAACTTGTTCCGTGGCGAAGGCTTAGCAAAAGCGGGAATGAACCGCGTTGTTGGCGATCACATGGGAATGCTGGCTACCGTAATGAATGGCTTAGCCATGCGCGATGCGCTTCATCGTGCATTTGTAAATGCGCGAATGATGTCAGCAATACCGCTAAACGGTGTTTGCGATGCCTACAACTGGGCAGAAGCCATTAGCCTTCTTAAGTCAGGCCGTGTTGTTATCTTCTCTGCCGGTACAGGCAACCCTTTCTTCACCACAGACTCAGCGGCTTGTTTACGCGGTATCGAAATTGAAGCCGATGCGGTATTGAAAGCGACAAAAGTTGATGGTGTTTATAGTGATGATCCGGTGAAAAACCCAGAAGCAACGCTTTACGAAGAACTGACTTATCAAGAAGTACTAGAAAAAGAACTTAAAGTGATGGACTTGTCAGCGTTTACTTTGGCGCGCGATCACAGCTTGCCAATTCGCGTATTCAACATGAATAAGCCAGGTTGCCTGAAGCGTGTTGTGATGGGCGAAAAAGAAGGTACTGTTATTCGCCACGCTGACAACGATTAATTAAGAACAATAGGATACAAATCGTGATTGATGAAATTGAATTAGATGCGCAAGAGCGCATGGAAAAAAGCCTAGTTTCTCTTAAGGGCCAATTCAGCAAAATCCGCACAGGTCGTGCGCATCCAAGCCTTCTAGATGGCATCATGGTACCTTATTACGGCGTAGACACGCCGCTAAAGCAAGTGGCTAACGTCGTTGCAGAAGACAGTCGTACTCTAGCGTTAACTGTGTTTGATAAAAGCGCCATTCAAGCGGTAGAAAAAGCCATTATGCAGTCTGATTTGGGTTTAAACCCAATGAGTGCAGGTGGTTCAATTCGTATTCCACTTCCTCCTCTTACTGAAGAGCGTCGTAAAGACCTTATCCGCGTTGTTCGCAATGAAGCGGAAGGTGGTCGTGTCGCTATCCGTAACATCCGTCGTGACGCGAACGGTGACATCAAAGATCTTCTCAAAGAAAAAGAAATCAGTGAAGATGAGAGCCGCGCTGCTGAAGAGAACATTCAATCTATTACTAACGATTTCATTAAGAAAGTTGACAGCATGCTTGCTGACAAAGAAAAAGAACTAATGGAAGTATAAGTAAGTATTATGATTGGAAAGCGTTTAAGCGCAGCCAAATCGACAAAAGCAGAGGTGCCAGCAGAATCTGCTGGCCCGAAGCACGTTGCAATCATTATGGATGGCAATGGTCGATGGGCGCAAAAGAAAGGGAAAATTCGTACCTTTGGTCATAAAGCCGGCGTAGAGTCTGTTCGTTCTGTTGTGCGCTTTGCACGTCAAAACGGTATTGAATCACTTACGCTATTCGCGTTTTCAAGTGAGAACTGGAAACGTCCTGAGGAAGAAGTCAGTGTCTTAATGGAGCTGTTCAATCTTGTCCTCAATAGCGAAGCAAAAAGACTACACAAGAACGGTGTACGTCTACAGGTTATTGGTGATGTTGAGGCGTTTGATGCCAAGCTGGTCGAAAAAATTCGTAAAGCTGAAGACATGACCAAAGATAACAAAGATTTGGTCTTAAATATCGCCGCAAATTACGGTGGTAGATGGGACATTGTAAACGCGGCTAAGCAACTTGCTACGCAAGTGAAAAGCGGCGAGCTTGATGTGGAAAGCATCTGTGAAGACGCACTGAATGCGCACATTTCAACAGCTAACCTTCCTGAGTTAGACCTTCTTATTCGCACAGGTGGCGAACACCGTATTAGCAACTTCTTGCTGTGGCAATGTGCCTATGCAGAGTTGTACTTTACCGACGTACTATGGCCCGACTTCAACGAAGACGTGTTTCAATTGGCCGTAGACGATTTTAACGTTCGCCAACGTCGCTTCGGTTTAACCGGTGAACAGGTAGTCACAGCCGATGGTTAACACCATACAGGCAATTATCAGGCTTGCCCTGGTAACGATAGCCAAGGGCAAATTATGCTAAAACAACGAATAATAACTGCATTAATCCTCGCGCCACTGGCGCTTTACGCTATTCTTTTTCTTCCTATTTTTTGGTTTGAAATAGCCATTGCCGGTGTTGTCGGCATTGGCGCTTATGAATGGGCGAATATGTCGGGCGTATGTGAACGTCCTAAAAAGCTCATTTATATGGCTGGTGCCTTTGCCATATGCATAGCCTTGTCTCTTATTGTTGATGCCAGCACGATTTGGTATCAAGGCCAATTACATGGTTTATACCGTGCCATATTAACGGTTGCCGTATTATGGTGGATAGCGTCGTTATTTATGGTGCTAGCCTATCCCAAATATTCCAAGTTCTGGAAAGACAGTCGCAGCGTTAGAACCCTATTTGGGGCGCTTACGCTTATACCTACATGGGTAGCGGTTGTTGCGCTTCGTACGAGCTTGCACGATGTTGATCCTTTCTACGGTGCTTCACTCATCTTCTATGTGCTGGGGATTGTTTGGGCTGCAGATATAGGTGCATTCTTTGTTGGCGTAAAATTCGGACGCCATAAGCTACGCCCTAACGTATCGCCAGGTAAAAGTTTAGAAGGCTTGTTAGGCGGTATTGCAGCTTCATTCGCTATTATCGCTTTTGCGGCCCTTCACTATCAGGTAGAGCCTTCGCGTATTTGGCTTCACCTTGCTATTGGCGGTATTACGGTGGCTGTTTCCGCCCTTGGCGATTTAAACGAAAGCATGCTTAAGCGTTGTGCGGGCATTAAAGACAGCGGCAAAATTCTCCCTGGACACGGTGGTGTACTCGATAGAATCGACAGCTTAACCGCGGCATTCCCTGTTTTTGCGTTCTGCTATGTAACCTGGATGGCGTAATGCAAACAGTAACAGTGTTAGGGGCCACAGGCTCCATTGGTTGTAATACACTCGACGTAATAAACCGCCACCCAGACAAATATCGCGTATTTGCTATTACTGGCAACTCACAGCTTGAATTGCTTATGGAGCAGGCCCAGAAATGCGCGCCGCGCTATGTGGTAATTGCTGATGACGCTAACTACAAACTAGCCTGTGAGTTAGCATCCCAGTACGGTGTGGATGCAGAAATTCTCGCTGGTGCTAAGGCGCTGGAAGAAGTATCCAGCGCGCCTGAAGTTGATGCTGTAATGGCAGCCATTGTGGGTGCAGCCGGGCTTTTACCCACACTGGCAGCAGTAAAGGCGGGTAAACGGGTTTTGCTTGCCAATAAAGAAGCGTTAGTCATGTCTGGTGCTTTATTTATCGAGGCTGCGAACCAAAGCGGCGCTGAAATTCTTCCTATTGACAGCGAACACAACGCCATATTCCAGTGCCTACCGCACGATTATGAATACGGTAACTTTGCCGCATCCGGCATTCGTAAAATTCTCTTAACGGGTTCTGGTGGTCCGTTTAGAGAAAGACCGCTTGATAGCTTCTCGTCAATTACAATTGATGAAGCCAGTACACACCCTAACTGGTCGATGGGCAGAAAAATTACAATCGATTCTGCAACTATGATGAACAAGGGGCTGGAGTTCATTGAAGCCTGTTGGTTGTTCGGTGCTGGTGCAGATGATATTGATGTGGTTATTCACCCGCAAAGTATTATTCATTCTATGGTGCAATATGTTGATGGCTCGGTGATCGCACAAATGGGCAACCCTGACATGCGCACCCCTATTGCCTATGGTTTGGCGCATCCTGAGCGAATCGAAGCGGGCGTGACGCCACTCGACTTTTCAGATATCTCAAATTTCAGTTTTCAAACTCCTTGTTTTGAGCGTTATCCTAATTTGAAACTGGCTATTGATGCGTGTAAGGAAGGGCAGTGTGCAACAACACGAGTGAACGCGTCAAACGAAGTGGCAGTCGAGGCCTTTTTAGAAGGTAAGATCCAGTTTTGCGATATTGCCAAAGTTAATGACGCCACGCTTAATGCTATGCCACACGTATCGGTGAATTCTATTCAGCAAATACTAGAGCAAGACAGCCTTGCAAGAACAAAGGCTAACGAGATTATTCGAGGTAAATTCCAGTGCTAGCATTTTTATGGAGCCTTGGTGCATTCATTGTAGCCTTAGGTATTTTGGTTGCTGTACATGAATGGGGGCACTTTTATGTGGCTCGTAAATGCGGTGTGCAGGTAGAGCGCTTCTCAATTGGTTTTGGAAAGCCTATATGGCGTAAAACAAGTAAATCAGGCACAGAATATGTCATCGCTATGATCCCATTAGGTGGATACGTGCGCATGCTCGATGGACGCATTGATGACGTACCGCCTGAGTTAGAAGACAAAGCGTTTAACAATAAACCCGTTTTGCAGCGCATGGCGGTTATTGCTGCTGGCCCTGGCGTTAACTTTATTTTTGCGTTTTTCGCACTGTGGTTGATGTATCTGGTGGGGCTGGAAACGGTTAAGCCAGTAGTTAAACAGGTTGAGCCAGAAAGCATCGCAGCTATCGCTGGTGTGCAACCTGGTGATGAAATTATTAAAGTTGGCGACAGGAATACGTCTGATTGGGAAGCGGTAAACCTGGAAATAGTCTCAAACATTGGCGCCGAAAAAGCCAATGTTACGGTTAAAAATTCGTCAAATGTTGAAAAAGAACTGACTTTTACACTGGGTTCTTGGAACTTTGACCCAGATAGCGAGTCTCCTTTAAGCAGCTTAGGGTTAACCCCTTATCGTCCAGATGCAACGTTAACCGTTGGGTTTGTAGGTGAAGGAAGCGCGGCTCAGCAAGCGGGTTTAAAACCCGGTGATGAGCTTCTTGCATTAAATGGCGCTAAGTTGTCATCGTGGGAGCGATTAGTTGACGTTATTGTTGAAAGTCCCGGCGAGAATATCTCGCTTGATATACAAAGGGATGGACAACAACTGACGTTAGATGCCACGATAGCGCGCCGCGATACACCACAAGGGCAAAGTGGATATCTCGGTGTAAGCCCAACATTTGAGCCTTGGCCAGAAGGGTATGTGTTTACGCATCAATATGGCATTATAGAGGCTATTGGGAAGGCGCTAGATAAAACATGGCGTCTTATGACACTCAGTGTCGAAATGATAGGTAAGCTCATCACGGGCGACGTGTCAGTGAAGAATTTGAGTGGGCCTATCTCAATTGCTCAAGGTGCGGGAACAAGTGCTGGGTATGGACTTGCGTACTTTTTGAGTTTTCTTGCCTTAATAAGCGTAAATTTAGGCATAATAAATTTATTACCCTTGCCCATGCTTGACGGTGGTCACCTCATGTTTTTTATCGTGGAGTGGATCACAGGCAAACCTGTGCCTGAAGCGGTGCAGGAATGGGGTTACAGAATAGGTGGCGTGCTTCTGTTTATGATCATGGGTATCGCAATTTTTAACGATATCGCTCGCATAACCTGATACAAATCAGGAAGTACAAAACAGCTAATACAAAACGCGGCCAGGAAAAGAAAAATAGATGAAGTTAAAACAGTTAGTAGCAGCCGGAGCCATTCTTTCCAGTGCTAGCTTTGCCAATGCTGCGGCGCAAGACAGTGAATTTGTCGTTGAAGACATTCGCGTAGAAGGTTTGCAGCGAGTTGCACTTGGTGCAGCCTTAACCTACTTGCCCGTTCAAGTTGGCGACGAGCTTAATACATTCAGGGTAACGCAGCTTATTCGCTCGTTGTACTCTTCAACTCACTTTGAAAATGTTGAAATTCTTCGTGATGGCAATACGCTTGTCGTGCGTGTCGCTGAGCGTCCTACCATTAGTAATATCATCTTTGAAGGCAACGATGATATTAAAGATGAGCAACTTCAGGAAAGCTTAGACGGAAACGGCGTTCGTATTGGTGAGCCGCTCGATAAGACCGTACTAACATCTATCGAGAATGGCCTGAAAGACTTCTTTTACAGCATAGGTAAATACAATGCTGACGTGACGGCTATTATAACGCCGCTACCGCGTAACCGTGTTGACTTGAAATTACTTTTCGAAGAGGGCGACGCGGCTGAAATTGAACAAATCAATATTGTAGGTAACGAAATCTTCTCAGACGAAGAGCTGATGGATGCTTTCGAGCTACAATACGACACGCCTTGGTGGGATTTCCTATCGGAAACTCGCTACCAGCAGCAAACGCTGCAAGGGGACATGGAAACGCTGCGTAACCATTACTTAAACCGTGGTTACCTTCGCTTCAACGTGGACTCTACGCAGGTTTCAATGACACCTGAAAAGTCAGGTATCTACATTGCCATGAACGTAACAGAAGGTGAGCAATACACCATTTCTGAAGTTGAGCTGGTAGGCGATGTACTCGGGCACGAAGAGTATATTGAACGCGTGCTTCCGCTTACTACGGGTGAATTGTATAACCAAGCAGAAGTAACGTATACAGAAGAATTTATCAGTAAGTACCTTGGTCGCTTTGGGTACGCTTACCCAACAGTAACTACGGTTCCTGAAATTAATGACGAAGACAAAACGGTTAAGCTCACGCTGTCCGTTGATCCTGGCAAACGTATTTACGTCAACCGCATTAAATTTAACGGCAACGTAGTAACAGCCGATAGCGTTCTGCGTCAAAATGTCAGCCAGATGGAAGGTACGTGGCTGTCGAATAACTTACTTGAGTCTTCTAAAAACCAGCTTTCTCGACTTACTTATATGGAAGAGGTTGAATTTGAAACGGTACGTATCCCGGGTTCAGAAGATAAAGTAGACGTTAATTTTAATGTAAAAGAACAGCCATCGGGCTCGTTTAATGCTGGTATCGGCTATGGTGACAGAACGAAGCTAAGCCTACAGGCGGGTATCCAGCAAGATAACTTCTTGGGTACAGGTAAACGTGTGGGTCTTAACCTAAGCACGGTTTCATATCAGCGCAGTGCGCAAATCACGTACAACGACCCTTATTTTACCATTGACGGTATTAGTTTGGGCGGAAGCTTGGGCTATAGTGAGTTCGACGGTTCTGACTTTAACGTTATTCAGTACAACTCTAAGCGCTGGTCTATTGGTGCAAACATTGGTTATCCGATTAACGAGTTTAATCGTATTAACTTCGGTTTGACCTACAGCAACGTAGAGCTATTCAACCGTGGTTACTACGAGCAAACTGAGCAGTTCTATAATCAGTTTACTAACGGTGAAGACCCAGACGCGGCTATTAAATATGATAGCTTCTTGGCAAGCGTAAGCTGGAGCAGAAGTACGCTTAACCGTGGTCTGTTCCCTACTGCTGGTTCGTCTCAGCGTGCGTCATTCAGTATTACCACGCCTAACTCAGACGTTAACTACTTCAAGACAGTATTTGACGGTAAGTGGTACTTCCCATTATCTCGTAACCAGCGCTGGTCTTTCCTAGCGCGCGTACGTCTTGGCTACGGGAATGGTTACGGTGATATTAACGGCAATGAGCAAATATTACCGTTTACAGAGAACTTTACAGCAGGTGGTTCTGATTCATTACGAGGATTCGAGAATAACACGGTAGGTCCTCGCGGTGTATTCCTAGGCAATACGGGCACTATAGTTGGACCTGATGGCGAAGTGTTCCCAGGCGATCCAGCTGATGCGCAGCTGTCTTGGTCGACGCGAAGCCTAGGTGGTAACGCGATGGCACTTGGCGGTATCGAGCTTATTGTTCCTACGCCATTTGTTGAAGAAGAAATGGATAACTCAGTTCGTACAAGTTTGTTTGTGGATGTGGGTAACGTGTGGGATACTGAGTTCGACTATGACTATTACCGTCAGTTTGACATAGCATCTACACAACGCGGTGAGCTATTGGACTATTCTGATTGGAGCCTGTATCGTAGCTCGGCAGGTATATCGGTCCAATGGGTATCACCAATGGGACCGATGGTATTCAGCTTCTCGAAAGCGATACAGCAACGTGATGGTGACGATGCGAGATTCTTCACTTTCAACATTGGTCAAACTTTCTAAGACATTAAAGCGAGCGCGTTTTTAGGCGCGCTCTATAATAAGATTCACAAAAGGAGTTCCCTTTGAAACAGTTGGTTAAACATATCGTTGCAGGAGCAATGTTGGGTAGCGCTTTAGTTAGTACATCTGTAATGGCTGAGCAGAAAGTTGCAGTTGTCGATGTGCAAGGTATTTTCCAAGCGATGCCTCAAGCGGCTGAAATTCAAAACGCTATTCAGGCTGAATTTAAAGATCAGCTTGAAGAAGTGAATCAACTGCAGCGTGATGGTCAGTTCTACGCAGAACGTCTTCAGCGCGACGCAGCGACAATGAGCGATGCAGAGAAGAAAGAACTAGAACAAAAAATCTTGTCAGTACGTGAAGAGCTAGCTAAAAAAGGTCAACCTTTGCAGCAAAACATTCAACGTCGCAGCAACGAAGAGCGCAACAAGCTTCTTGGCCTAATCAAGCAAGCTATTGACTCTGTTGCAGCAAAGCAAGGTTATGACCTAGTCCTTAACGCTGGTGCGGTTGCGTTTGCAAAAGAAGAGCACGACTTATCTGAGCAAGTTCTTCAGCAAGTAAGCAAAACTAACTAATAACAGCACTAGTCAGTTGTAAAATTTATCAGACCAACTCCCCAAAGGTGTTGGTCTGATTTGTTTTTTGCGCTTAACAGCGTATGGTTGCCGCCGTTTTTAGTTTTTACGGCGAGTTTGACCAGAATGCCAATCAATCATCTGTATTGGTATAAAATAGTTGTAGGTCATGCTTGTATACAGGAGAAAGTTTTTGGCCAATTCACTTAATACCATTGAAATTCAGGAAATATTGGAACTGTTACCTCATCGGTATCCATTCCTACTTGTTGATCGTGTAACAGACTATGTTCTGGGTGAGTCTGTAAAGGCTTATAAGAATATCACTATCAATGAGCCGTGTTTCATGGGGCACTTCCCTGAACAGCCAATTTTCCCAGGGGTATTAATTCTTGAAGCTATGGCACAAGCTGCCGGTGTTTTAGGATTTAAGACAATGGGTAACAATGATAAGTTATACTTGTATGCAGGGATTGATAACGCACGCTTTAAGCGTCCTGTTGTTCCAGGTGACAGGCTTGAGTTTGATGTTGCTCTAGTTAAAGAGCGCAGAGGGATTTGGAAATTTAAAGGCACTGCAAGCGTTGATGGCGATATCGCTTGTGTTGCAGAGTTTATGTGTGCGATGAGAGAGATAGCTTAACGTGATCCATCCAACTGCGGTAATTTCAGAAAGTGCAACGATTGGTGAAAATGTCACCATTGGCCCATTTTGTGTGGTAGACGACAACGTCACCATAGGAGATGGCTGTATTCTGAAATCACATGTGGTGGTACGCGGCCCAACGCGTATCGGTAAAAACAATAAATTTTATCAGTTTTCTTCAATTGGTGAAGACTGCCAAGATAAGAAGTATGCGGGCGAGCCTACTGAACTTGTCATCGGTGACGATAACGAGTTTAGGGAAGGGGTAACCGTTCACCGAGGCACTATTCAAGACAACAGCATCACCATAATCGGTTCTCGCTGTTTATTTATGGCCAACTCTCATGTGGCCCACGATTGTGTTCTTGGCAACGATATTATTATTGCAAACAGTGTTGCGATTGCTGGCCATGTTCATATGGACGACCACGTCATTGTTGGCGGTGCCGCAGGTATTCACCAGTTCTGTAAGATTGGTGCCCATTCGTTCTTGGGGGCTGGCGGCATTATTCTGCGCGACGTGCCTCCCTTTGTTATGGTCAGCGGTCAGAAAAATATTCCTCAGGGTATTAATTCTGAAGGACTTAAGCGTCGTGGCTTCAGCAAAGAAGAAATTATGGCCATTAAACGCGCTTACAAAGCAATATACCGTGAAGGCAATACCGTAGACGAAGCCATTGAAAAACTTGCCGAACCCGCACAGGAGTTCCCTGGTGTGGCCCTTATGGTGAAGTTCTTACAAGACTCTGAGCGAGGCATTATTCGCTAATTATGTCTAGGCCTATCCGTATCGGCATGGTTGCCGGAGAGCCCTCTGGTGACGTGCTTGCCGCCGGAATGGTTGCAGAGTTAAAACGCCAATACCCTGATGCTGTTATCGAAGGTATTGGCGGTCCAAATATGATAAACGCGGGTTTTCATAGTCTGTTCGATATGGAAACCTTGTCGGTTATGGGACTTGTTGAAGTTCTCTCCCATCTACCTGCCATCTTGAAAGTTAAAAAGCAGCTTCTTGCTCACTTCGAGCAAAATCCGCCAGATATTTTTGTGGGTATTGATGCACCTGATTTTAATCTGAGAGTAGAAAAAGCGCTTAAAGCACGCGGTATCAAAACCATGCACTATGTTAGCCCTACCGTGTGGGCATGGCGTGAAAAGCGCATCCATAAAATAGCGAAAGCGACTAATCGCGTGTTGGGTTTATTTCCTTTCGAGCAGCAGGTTTACGATAAATACCATGTTCCCTATACCTTTGTGGGACACACAATGGCTGACGCTATAGCAATTGAGCCCGACCAAAATGCGGCGCGCCAAGAATTAGGTGTAGATGGTAATGCTTCCGTATTGGCTTTACTTCCAGGCTCACGCAGAGGCGAAGTAGAAACGCTACTTCCAGTATTTCTGGAGACCATAGAAGCTATTCATGCTAAACGCAGCGACATTCAATTTCTTATCCCTGCTGCTAACGAACATCGTCTTACGCAAATAAAGGCACTCTTGCTGGAAGCCAATAATGCAGAGGAACGTTTACCCATTCAGGTAACGCAAGGCACATCGCGAGATGCGATGATAGCTAGCGATGTTATCTTGCTTGCATCAGGCACGGCTACCTTAGAGGCCATGTTATGTAAGCGCCCCATGGTGGCCGCTTATTTACTCGCACCACTCACGTATAAAATTATGCAGCGCTTGTATAAAGCGCCTTTCTTCACGTTGCCAAATCTATTGGCTAATGAAGCTATTATTCCTGAATTACTACAAGAAGAAGTAAATGCAGAGAATATGAGCAATCAGCTACTCAACTTCTTCGAAAGTGATAATTCAGCCCTTATTTCCCGTTTCACCGACCTCCACCATACGCTAAAATGCAACGCTGATAAAACAGCAGCAAAAGCTGTCGTGGAGGAATTGTTTGCATAAGTTAATTGCCGGCGTTGATGAAGTAGGTCGTGGCCCGTTAGTCGGTGATGTGGTCACCGCCGCGGTCATTCTCGACCCTGAAAATCCCATTGAAGGGCTAACCGACTCTAAAAAACTGAGTGAAAAAAAGCGCGTAGCGCTTGCCCAAGAAATTCGTGAAAAAGCACTCTACTGGAATATCGGCAGAGCTAGCCCTGAAGAAATAGATAAGCTTAATATACTGCACGCTACCATGCTCGCTATGATCCGCGCAGTGGAAGGCCTGCCAGTAAGGCCTGACTTTGTGCGTGTAGACGGCAACCGAGTTCCTGCGTGGAATTTTGAGTCTGAAGCGGTAGTGAAAGGCGATAGCCTGCACGCAGAAATTTCAGCGGCTTCCATTATTGCCAAAGTAGAGCGAGATAACGATATGATTTCGCTTCACGAGGCCTACCCGCAATATAACTTTGCTGGGCACAAAGGTTACCCCACAAAAGCACACTTTGAAGCCATCGCTGAATATGGCATCTTAGATTGCTATCGAAAAAGTTTTAAACCTGTAAAAGCGCTACTCGAAGAGAAATAACATCATGTCATCGCCATTTATTCATTTACGTGTTCACAGCGACTTTTCGATGATGGACGGCCTGAATAAGGTTAAACCTATTCTAGGTAAAGTGGCCGCGCTTGGCATGCCTGCCGTGGCGATCACCGACCAAATGAATATGTGTGGCTTGGTAAAGTTTTATTCCGAGGCACATAACTTAGGTATTAAGCCCATCATCGGCACTGATTTTTGGGTTACTAATGAAGTCTTTGGCGATGAACCTTTCAGACTAACCCTTATTGCAATGAACAATGAGGGATATAAGAACATTACTATTCTTATCTCCAAGGCCTATCTTCGCGGGCACCTCTCACACCGAGCGGTCATTGATCAAGAATGGTTGGCAGAGCACAGCGAAGGTGTGATTGCGTTATCGGGTGCACAGCATGGTGATGTTGGTGTGGGTTTAATGAAAAACAACGCCAAAATTCTCGATAGTGCCCTTGAGTTTTATCAAACTCATTTTCCCGACCGCTTTTATTTAGAGCTTATCAGAACCGGTAGGCAAGGTGAGGAAGATTACTTGCACCTTGCCGTGGAGCTTGCTGAGCAGCGCGGCTTACCCGTGGTCGCCACCAATGAAGTGTGCTTTATTGACCGTGAAGGCTTTGATGCTCACGAAATTCGTGTATGTATTCACGATGGCTACACGCTTGATGATAACCGCCGCCCTAAACGATACAGTGACCAGCAATATCTGCGCACTGCAGAGGAAATGGTGGAGTTATTTAGCGACATTCCTGAAGCCATAGAAAATACGGTTGAAATTGCCAAGCGCTGTAACGTTACCGTACGGTTAAACGAGTACTTCTTGCCGCAATTTCCAACCGGCGGCATGACCACCGAAGACTTCTTGGTTAAGGTGTCTGAAGAGGGGTTGGAAGAACGACTAGAATTTCTATTCCCAGATGAAGAAGTGCGCAAAGCGAAACGTCCAGAGTACGATGACCGACTTCGCATTGAGCTTGAAGTTATCAACCAAATGGGTTTCCCAGGCTACTTCCTTATTGTAATGGAGTTCATTCAGTGGAGTAAGGATAACGGAATTCCGGTAGGACCAGGGCGGGGTTCTGGTGCGGGCTCATTAGTGGCCTATGCCCTAAAAATTACCGACCTAGACCCGCTTGAATTCGACTTGCTATTCGAACGTTTCTTGAACCCAGAGCGTGTATCCATGCCCGACTTCGACGTCGACTTCTGTATGGATAGACGAGACGAGGTAATCGATCACGTTGCTGAGCTTTACGGGCGTCAGGCGGTATCGCAGATCATTACGTTTGGTACTATGGCGGCAAAAGCGGTAGTGCGCGACGTAGGCCGCGTACTTGGTCACCCTTACGGCTTTGTAGACAGGATCTCGAAGCTGATTCCACCTGACCCTGGCATGACGCTAGAGAAGGCGTTTAAAGCTGAGCCACAGCTACCAGAAGTGTATGAAAGCGATGAGGAGGTGAAAGACCTTATCGATATGGCGCGAATACTTGAAGGGGTTACCCGAAATGCCGGTAAGCACGCCGGTGGTGTTGTTATTGCGCCAACCACAATTACTGATTTCTCGCCTTTGTATTGTGATGACGAAGGTAAAAACCCAGTAACCCAGTTCGACAAAAACGACGTTGAAACGGCGGGCTTGGTAAAATTCGACTTCTTAGGTCTTCGTACGCTGACTATTATTCAGTGGGCAATAGATATGATCAAAGAAGGGAAGAACGTTGATGTCGATATCAGCGCTATTCCTCTTGAAGATCCTAAGAGTTTCAGAACCCTTCAAAACGCCGAGACAACTGCGGTATTCCAGCTGGAATCTCGCGGTATGAAAGAATTGATTAAGCGCCTTAAACCTGACTGCTTCGAAGATATTATCGCACTGGTGGCCCTGTTCCGTCCGGGCCCGCTGCAATCAGGCATGGTAGATAACTTTATTGATCGTAAGCACGGACGTGAAGAAATTTCCTACCCCGATGCAGAATATCAGCACGAGTGCTTGAAAGAAATTCTAGAGCCTACCTATGGCATTATCTTGTATCAGGAACAGGTAATGCAGATAGCCCAGGAAATGGCGGGCTACTCGCTGGGCGGCGCTGACTTGCTTCGTCGTGCTATGGGTAAGAAAAAGCCAGAAGAAATGGCGAAGCAGCGCGGCACGTTCGCCGAGGGTGCCAAGGGCAATAATATTGACCCAGACCTAGCGATGAAAATCTTCGACTTGGTAGAAAAGTTCGCAGGTTACGGGTTTAACAAATCTCACTCTGCCGCTTATGCATTGGTGTCTTACCAAACTTTGTGGCTGAAAGTGCATTATCCTGCGGAATTCATGGCCGCGGTAATGTCGGCAGATATGGATAACACCGATAAAATCGTGACGCTTGTCGATGAATGTGAGCGCATGGGCATCGAAATACTGCCGCCAGATTTAAATGCGGGTAAATACAAATTTACCGTCGATAGCGAAGGGCGCATTGTTTACGGTATCGGTGCGATTAAAGGGGTAGGTGAAGGCCCGATTGAAGCGATTATTGAAGCGCGGGAGACCCAAGGGGCATTTAAAGATCTTTTTGATTTCTGCGCCAAGATAGACATTAAACGGGTAAACAAGCGAGTGCTAGAAAAGCTAGTATTAGCGGGGGCAATGGACAACTTAGGTCCGCATCGCGCTAGTCTTATGGCGAGTTTACCCGAGGCCCTTGCCGCCGCTGGACAGCATGCAAAAGCCGAGTCTTTTGGTCAGTCAGACATGTTCGGGTTATTGACTACCGAGCCAGAAGACGTGAAGCAAGCGTTTGCCGATGTCCCTGAGTGGCCTGAAAAAGTATGGCTAGAAGGTGAAAAAGACACCCTAGGCTTGTACTTAACCGGCCACCCCATCAATCAGTACGCGGAAGAACTGCGTTACTACACCGACGGTCGATTAGTTGATTTAAAACCAACCAATAAAGACCAAATGGCCAGTGCAGTAGGACTGGTGCTTGGCGTGCGTGTTATGACGAACAAGCGGGGTCGTCGCTGGGCCATAGTGACACTGGATGATAAGAGTGCCAGAATAGACGTACGTTTCTTCCCCGATATGTACGAACAGTTCGAAAGTGTGTTAGAAACTGACAGAATATTGCTTATAAAGGGACAGGTCAGCTTTGATGATTTCTCTGGGGGCAATACAATCACCGCCCGTGATGTAATGGACATTGTTCAGGCACGAGAGAAAAACGCGAGAGCGCTGGCACTTAATATTGATACCCAGCTGCTTGAACCGAAGAAAATGAGTCAGATGCAATCTATCCTGCAGGCATTTAACGGCGGAAGTTGTCCTGTTCAGTTAGCGGTAACTCATCCAGACGCTGAAGTAATCTTAGTGTGTGGTGCAAGATGGTACGTTACCCCTGAAGACCAACTTTTGCACGATCTCAAACAATGTTTGGGAGACAAAGCCGTTTCAATTCTCTACCATTAAGGGTAAGAGTTCGATAGATTGGACATCTCGCGTTTGCATAGACGAGCGTAGTACGAATAGGACATGAAATGAGTATACAGTTTTTGGACTTTGAACAGCCAATAGCCGAACTAGAAGCAAAAATTGAAGAGCTTAGGTTGGTGAATCAAGGTGGCGAGTTTGACGTTGGTATTGAAGAAGAAATCAATAAGCTTCGCGGTAAAAGCGCAGAGCTGACTAAAAAGATCTTTTCTGATCTTGGCGCATGGCAAGTTTCCCAACTTGCACGTCACCCAATGCGTCCATACACGTTAGATTACATTCCTCGTATTTTTACAGAATTCGACGAGCTTGCTGGTGATCGCGCGTTCGCTGACGATAAAGCGATTGTTGGTGGCCCAGCAATGCTAGATGATCAGCCGGTGATGATTATTGGTCATCAGAAAGGGCGTGACACCAACGAAAAAATTAAGCGTAACTTCGGTATGCCTAAACCAGAAGGTTATCGTAAAGCCCTGCGTCTTATGAAGATGGCTGAGCGCTTTAACATGCCTATCATCACTTTTATCGATACGCCCGGAGCGTATCCAGGTGTTGGTGCTGAAGAGCGCGGCCAAAGTGAAGCAATCGCGAAAAATTTATTCGAAATGGCTGAGCTTACTGTTCCAATCGTGTGTACCGTAATCGGTGAAGGTGGTTCAGGTGGTGCACTAGCGATTGGTGTTGGCGATCGCGTTAATATGCTTCAATATTCTACGTACTCGGTTATTTCACCAGAAGGTTGTGCGTCTATTTTGTGGAAAAGCGCAGAAAAAGCACCACTCGCTGCTGAAGCTATGGGTGTAAGTGCGCCACAAATTAAAGAGCTAGGCCTGATTAACAGTATTGTTGAAGAGCCTCTAGGTGGCGCCCATCGCGACCATAATGGTATGGCGGCTAATTTGAAGGCCGTGATTAAGCAGCAGCTTAACCAGCTTAAAGAACTAGATAAAACTAAATTGATGGAAGAGCGTTACCAGCGTTTACTGTCGTTCGGTTATTGCTAATTTCATTAAGAAAACTAGCATAAAATTGCATTTAGCCGCTATGTACACCTGCGCTCTATCAGTTTAGACGCTTGATATAAAATCTAGCGAGCGGCGGCTTAATTCATGTCGGTCATGTAATGTCGTATACGAACAAGGGGGTTGTTTACCAAAGGTAACCAACCCCCTTGTGTTATTAGAAAGTGTGTTATTAGAAAGCCAGTGCTTAGCCAAATACAAAGTTAAACCTCAGTAAAATATAGCGTTGAAAGAATAAGGTATTACCGGTCTGTGACCCCTCTACAATCCCCAACAATCGAACATATCGTCAACCGCATAGCGACATCTCTCACTGATGTAAAGCTACCACTTCAAACGCCACTCGTCGTTGCTTACAGCGGTGGTGTGGATTCGACCGTTCTGCTCCAAGCCGTTATTGGATATAGGGAACAGTTTGATAGCCCAATTCATGCTGTACATGTACATCACGGTTTAAGTGAAAATGCCGAACAGTGGGCAAAGCACTGCGAATTACAGTGTCGTCTTGAAGACGTAGCATTTCATTTGTATCGAGTTGATGTTGATACGGGGTCGAGAAAAAGCCTGGAAGCAGAAGCGCGTAAGGTTCGATACAACGCATTGTTAGAAGTGTGTGACCAAATAGGCGGTGTATTGCTTTTAGGACAACATGCCGAAGATCAGATTGAAACCGTATTGCTTCAGCTTAAACGCGGTGCTGGTCCACAAGGCTTAGCGGGTATGGGAGAAGTTCAGTACCGAGGTGACACCTTGATAATGCGCCCTATGCTAGCACTAGAGAAAGCCGAGATTGTAGCTTATGCCGAAGAGGAAATGTTGCAGTGGGTTGAGGATGAATCTAATCAGCAAAATAGCTTTGATAGGAACTTCTTAAGGAACGAAATTATACCTCACTTGCTGGCGCGATGGCCTAAGTTAACCAAAACCGTGGGGCGCAGCGCCGAGCTTTGTGCTGAACAAAGCGCACTAGTCAGCGATTCTGCCCAAAAATATTTTGAAGATTGTAAACGCACAGATCTCAGGCTCGACGGACAACAACTCGCTGCATTGTCGTTACCGTGGCAGGCTATGGTCATTCGCGCGTGGTTTCGAGCTCAAGGCGAGTTGTCGCCCTCAAAAGCACAGACAGACCAAGTTCTCGCAATGCTAAAGGCAAAGTACGACGCAACCCCTGAAGTGAACTTTAAATGGGGCAGGGTAATACGGTTTGACCAAGACCTTTATTGGGTGGTGAACGCTACTCATGAAGTACCGCAAAACCTAGAATTAGCGCCCAACCAAGATATCGCGCTTCCTTGGCTTAGAGGCCATATTCGAATTGCAGTGCCAAAAGCGCGAGAAGAAAATACCGTTTCTCTGCAAACCAATGCTCGCAATCTTAAAGTAAAGCCAGAAAATGCGAACGTATCTAAGTTGCTGAAAGAATGGTTTAAGGTATGGCGCGTGCCAAGATGGGAGCGAAACGGCGTGCCGGCAATCTTGATTAACGACGAGCCTGTCGCACTGATTGTTGAAGGACGTTGTGTTTATCTGCAGCCCAAAGCGCCAGATATAGAAATAACCTTTAGTCTCGACTGAATCTATGTAGCACTAAAAGTGCCGTTTTTTGAAAGGGCTAAATACTCTTGCTTATGGTATCCATGGCAATAATGTGCAAAAGCGGCATTGCTTTGCCGCCATCCTGATAAATTCGAATCGCGACGTTACGCTGCGTGATAGCTATTTTTTCCAGAATTTTTCACGCGATACAGGGCGTTGTCAGCACGGTCAAATAGGCTACTCATCGTATCGCCGTCGCGATAAATCGCGCCGCCAAGGCTGGTTGATACGCCTAAGCGAGACAAGTAGCTAGAGCTATTGATACTCATCTGAACTCGCTGGGCTGCACAAGCCAGCTGCTGTTGCGACTGACAGTCTAGCAAACAACAAAACTCATCGCCGCCATAGCGAAATGCTTCGTCTTCATCCCGTAGAACATTAGATAAATGTGATGCAACATGGACAAGTACTTTGTCACCTTCGCCATGACCAAAATTATCATTCACATACTTAAAGTTGTCTAAGTCAATCACCAAAAGTGCGAAAGGGTCGTCGTGTCTTTGCGCCCAGCCGAGTTGTCTTGTCATTGACTGCTCAAAGCCCGCGCGGTTACCTAAGCCAGTTAACACATCTTTAGTTGCCATCTGCTGCACACGCATTAATGAAAGAGCGTGCTTTACTTGTTTTCCAAATAAATCATGCAGTTGGAATAGACTCTCCCGTTGCGATAACGACAAGGGTGAACTAATGTAATAATAGACATGAGCTTGATCGCCATTAACGGCATTGGCACCTTGTAGTGGTAAATCAATGAGTGTTGACGATATCTTTGCATTACCGTACACCCAACGCGAGTCAAAGTCAGACAAGCTAAACCCGACAATAGGTAACAACGTGTTTAGCTGCTGAAAATACACGCCACCTAACTCTTGTAGTTCAAGAGTAGAAAGTAGCTGCGTGACAAAGCCTGATAATTCACTAAAAGAGAGTGATTTACCTGTGCTCTCAGCAGGGTAAAAATTGTTATGTTGTGTGCTATCGTAGACTGACGTTGAAAAATCCACAGTAGTGCCCCTATACAAAATGCGTTGATATGCAAAGAAACAAGTGTCAAAGCCCTGACGTTTCTGTGGCCACATCTGCATTTTTGCGGAATTTATGGCGATCACAGCGGCAAAACTTGCCGGATCTGCATTTACACAGGGGATTTTGCAAACTAGATGCCAACAAAGTGTTTCAGGCATTAGTCTTTAGTTTAAAGCGTAAACTCGCGTGGTTTATCGCGCTTGCTTTACAAATGGAAGTTTATGTAGCTTTAGGAGGTTGTGTGGGGACGAGCTTTTTAAATATCGTGATATTGATGTTCATATCGGTATGCGCGGTCGCATTATTTAAACGCATTCATCTCCCTCCTATTCTTGCTTATCTGTTTGCCGGCGTACTCGCGGGTCCACAACTATTATCTGTGTTTGCCCACCCAGAAGAAATGCACCTGCTCGCTGAAGTGGGCATAGTGTTTTTGCTCTTTTCACTTGGTCTTGAGTTCTCGTTACCTAAATTGTTGGCAATGCGCTCTTTAGTATTCGGTGTAGGATTAGGGCAAATGGTGTTTACCACGGCAGTGTTTACCTGTGTTCCTCTGTTTCTCGGCATTCCAATGAGTGCGTCCATCATTATTGGTGGTACGCTGGCGTTAAGCTCAACCGCTATTGTAATTAAGCAAGCTACCGAAATGGGCATTCTTAATAACAGGCGTACACAATTAGCGGTGAGTATCTTACTCTTTCAAGACTTAGCGGTGGTTCCGTTCCTAATTGCTATTCCTCTTTTAGCCCAGACTGGTGAAGTAAGTATTGCGCTAGCTTTAGGCGAGGCGTTGCTTAAAGGTGTGTTTGTCATTGCGTTTCTAATGTCAGTGGGTAAGTGGTTACTACCTTGGGTGTTTAGAGAGGTAGCAAGAACAAGGACTGACGAGCTGTTTGTTCTGACCACTATATTGATTGCCTTATTGGCAGGAGGGCTAACTTATTACTTCGGGCTATCCATGGCGCTAGGCGCTTTCTTGGCGGGTATGATGTTGGGGGAAAGCCAATACAAGTATCAACTTGAAGCCGACATTCGTCCGTTTCGAGATATTTTAATGGGGTTATTTTTTGTTACCGTGGGTATGCAGTTAGAACTCACTGTACTGTGGAACAGCCTGTTTGAGATTGTTTTTGGCGTTTTTGCTTTGATGATAGTTAAAGTCATTTTAGTAAGAGGCGCATCTCTATTAGTTAAAACCGATGTAATAGATGGCTGGTCTGCTGGGGTTAAACTTTGTCAGATTGGCGAGTTTAGTTTTGTAATTGCTGCGCTTGCTACGACACACGGCGTGTTAACGTCAGAGCAGTCATCGCTGATTGTGTGCATGGGTGTAATCAGTATGGCGTTAACCCCGTGGCTTATGAATAACAGCGTCACTATAGCAAGGCGTATTGTTAACAAGGATATCTCGTTCGATGACAATGTGAGCTTTGGTAATGCAGAGCCGTTAACCAACCACGTCATTATTTGTGGGTTTGGCCGCGTTGGACAGTCGGTAGCACGTATGCTGAAAATGGAAGGCATTCATTTTGTTGCCATAGATATGGATCCTGTCAGAGTACACGAGAGTCGAAACGCGGGAGAGCCCGTCATCTTCGGTGATGCGAGTCAAAAAGATATATTGATTACTGCCAATGTAGAAGGTGCCAAGCTTGTGCTTGTTACGTTTGATCAAGTCGATAAGGCCAAGCAGGTGATAACGCAGACCCGAAGCATTACGAGCACTACAGATGTTATGGTGCGTACCAAACGAGACTACCAGCTTGAAAGCCTATACAGCGCGGGTGCCAATCAAGTCGTGCCAGAGCTGCAAGAGGGGAGCTTGATGTTGGTATCGCAGGTGCTGCATTACGCCGGCGTGCCAATGTCTCGCATTTTGAAACGGGTTCGTGCTGAGAGAAAAGGTCGCTACGATCATATGCACGGCTTTTACCCGGGAGAAACAACAGAGATCACCTATGGCACAGAAGACAAGTTAGAATTTATCCATGCTGTAGTGTTGTCCGAACACGCTTCCTGTATTGGCAAAGCCATAAAAGATATCGATTTCTCGAGAATGCGAGTAGCGATTAAGGGCCTAAGACGGGATGGAAATGAAGTTAAAGACCCAGACCAAGACGCTATTTTGCAAGCCCATGACGTGCTAGTGATTGCGGGTAAACCCCGGCGTGTAGAGCGAGCAGAGCGAAAACTATTAGAAGGGAGCTAGCACGCAGTTAAACTTAGCGTTGTTTAATCTAGCGCGCTTGCCATGGAACGTGTGTTGAATTACGTGAGTTTAAGCCTACGCTACGCGGTCGCTTTCTAAGTCTGCAAATTGCTTTTTTAGGTCGTAGCGCTCGTCTGTCACTATCTTCTCAAGCACAGAAACTCGTTCCTTAAGCTCTGCAATTTCGGCTTTATAAGCATCGGTTTCTTTGCTGCTAAGTTTCTTCTTACTTTTGTCTTTTGCACTTTCGACAATGGTAACTAAGGCCCAGGCACAAATGGCTACTATTGCAATCGCGGTCATATTCACGGTGGTATCCCTCACAAATGGCTTTAAAACAGTGTAGGTGAAAATTTGGCCTGTTGCCTAATTCACCCCGTATTTAGTTAAATACTTATCGGTAAAATTACTGCTTCGCTTCAGGTACTATAGCGGTTATCTAACATACTTTTTAGTAAAAAATGTAACCTGTTAAGTCCATCACACTAGCAGTGTTATAATGAGAGATTGCAAGTAGGTTGCCAAGTGACAAAAGTCATTACTTTCTAAGAAGTTAGAATGTTTACCTAAGCTAATACAAAATAAATGTTAATGAATTTCACCAAGTAAAGTAGCAAAATTGACGAATGAGTGACCAAAATAGCAACCGTCCAACACCAAATTTCGACCTTGCAAACAAGCAAACGCAAGAAAAAGAGGCTGTGCAGGAGCCGTTGACTGAAATCGCAATGGAAGACATCGCGACAGAAGAAGACGTAATGTGGATGAGGCATGCGTTAACGCTTGCCGATAAGGCTGAGTCGATTGGTGAGGTGCCAGTCGGCGCCTGCGTAGTATTAAACGGTGAGCTTATCGGTGAAGGCTTCAATACGCCGATAACGGATAATGACCCATCTGCGCATGCAGAGCTACGCGCTGTTAAAGAAGCAGCAGCTGCGGTGCAAAACTACCGACTTATTGATGCTACGTTGTATGTGACATTAGAGCCCTGCTCTATGTGCGCAGGTATGCTGGTACATGCACGGGTAAAGCGGGTGGTGTTTGGCGCAAAGGATGCGAAGACAGGCGCTGCGGGCTCGGTCATGAACCTATTGCAACATCCTGCGCTTAATCATCAACTTGAGGTTGTATCTGGCGTATTAGCTGACGAATGTGCTAACAAATTGTCAGATTTTTTTCGCAAGCGCAGGAAAGAAATAAAGGCTGCCAAAAAGGCGAAAAGACTGCTAGAGGAGGATGCTTCAAACTAATTTATAGCGTTGCCTGAAGTTGTGCTTATTCGTGTTTTCGCCCATTTGGTATATACCGGTTACATGGTCAATCATTGTGAACCAGATGGCATAGAGGTGGCTTAGCCAGGCGTACGGGTTAACTGAGTGAACATATCGCTGGTAACAAATAGCTTGCGGCGCTGAAGTACTTTTTGGTGACAACGCTTAAGCATAAGTCTGCGTCTGTTGTTGTTTTTCAATTTTATTCCTTTTTTCATAAATCGATTTTTTTTCATTTGTTCTCCTTTCTCGCGTTGTGGCCACTTTATGTTTTTCGTGACCACTTTTCTTCCTTCGTGCGCAGCTCTCTTTATTTGAACAAGTCTCACGTTATTCGAGAGATGTTGTCATTTAAGAGCTGCAGCTCTTCTAGAGCTTGTCATCGTTGAGAAAATAATTATTACTGAGAAAGTAAGTCAGTGTCTGACTAACTTCTTTTTAGGGTACAGTACAAAGATGACATCGAAATGACAGTTTTCAAGAGAGAAGTAAGGTGAACTGCGTCAAATTTTTCCTTGTTCGTCCAACCATACTAAGCTGTCATAATAACGACGAATATTTTCCACATACTGTAACGCTTCATCGCCTCTTGCATAGCCATAGCGAGTAGTACGGTAATATTTCTTTTGCCTAAGCTGTGGCAAGCGACGCTTTACATCTACCCAAAGGTCTGGATTGCCACCTTGTTGCTCGGTAAGAATGCGTGCGTCTTCTAAATGGCCCATACCAATATTATACGACGCCATAGCCATCCAGGTTCTATCTGGCTCGCTAATTCGCGCAGGTATGCGATTGAGCAAACTGGCAAAATAACGAGAGCCTCCGCGAATGCTTTGTTCAGGATCGGTTCTGTCATCTACGTTCCAGTCACTTGCCGTATCCATGGTGAGCATCATTAGACCGCGAACGCCAGTTCTTGAAATAGCGTCACTGTCCCAGTGACTTTCTTGATAACTCATGGCCGCAAGCAGTCGCCAGTCTAATTCACCTGCATACTGTTGAAATAAGGGTTTGTATTGGGCAAGTGCTGTCTCGGCGGCATAATTAAACGCACGACTGTCGACGTAATCAAACTGGCGAATATGGCCAAAGTACTTGTCTTCTAACACCGTAAACCAGCCTGACTGATGTACAGTACCAAAATATTCAATCAGCGCTGCTTTCACTGAGTCATCTTGATGTAATGGGAGTGCCCACGCCATCGGCATATCTTCATTAAGGGTTTTTGCCACGGCTAAGTTAGGATATCGCCTGCGCTGAAGGGCTAGACGGTTGCTGTCTGCTACCGTATAAGCAATGTCGCCATTGGCAACTTGTTGCAACAGTTCTTCGGAGTCAGAATCTTCGGTGGTAACAAGTTGGGTTTTTATTATTGGGCTTTCACCATCACTTGCTTGGTCGGTTACCTCGTCTAATAAATTAGACAGTAAGTGAGCTTGGCTGCTACCTGCCACAGTAACAATAGGGGCATCAAGTTCTAATAAGTCTCTAGGTCTCGATGTCCCTGCTTGGAAGACGAGCTCTTGTTGAACGTGTTGATAGGCTGGACCGTAAGCAAAACGACTTTTAAGTGAAGGCGTTACCGCATCGCCTGTCGCGACAATGTCCAGATTACCTTCTTCTAACTGTTCTAACATGACTTCATAGCTGTAGAAGGGGTAAAGGTCGAGCGTCACGCCAAGGTAATCGGCAAATCCTGCCAGCAGTTCATATTCAAAACCCTGCGGCCCCTCTGCGCCGTTATAAAATGTTCCTGCACCATAAACGGTTCCCACGCGGATCGACTCTCGTTCCAACAATGAAGAAAGGACAGTGGGTACGGAAGGAACGCCACAACTCATAACAGCAATAGATAATATGATTATTAATTGTAGTTTTAATCGTTTTTTATAGTCTTGTGACTGCATAGACCTTTACTTGTTGTCATTAAACCATCTAAGTTTAAAAAAAAGTTCATGTAAGCGCGTTATGAGGTTACTTACTGCGCATAATTACTCTATAATCCGCGCCGAAATACTCATCAATCCAAGAGGCAACGCGTCGCATTGGTGGTCGTTGTTTCTAACAAACCAGGTAAATCAATATGTTGGTCCTTCGAGGCGCTCCTGCACTATCAGAGTTTAACCAAACTAAACTGATTGCAAAGCTGGGTCAATCCGGCGTTAGGGTTAAAAACCTATATAGCGAATATGTTCACCTAGTCGATTCCCAAGGTGACTTGTCTAAGCAGCAAATAGAGATACTCGAGAAGCTGCTCACTTACGGCCCCGCGAGGCAAGCACAAACCCCTTCTGGAACCTTCTTCCTCATTACTCCTCGCCCCGGCACTATCTCTCCCTGGTCTTCTAAAGCCACCGACATCGCTCACAACTGCAGTCTAAAAAATATCAACCGCATAGAACGTGGTTGTGCGTTTTATATAGAAACAGAAAACGGTGTGAGTGAAGATGATTTTGCGCTTATCGCTAGTTTCTTACACGACAGAATGACCGAATCAGTGTTCACCAATACTGATGAAGCTGCGGTACTCTTTTCACATACCGAAGCCAATACTTTTACCAGTGTAGATGTATTAGGCGAAGGCAAAGACGCGCTAGTTAATGCAAATGTGTCGTTAGGCCTTGCTTTAGCTGATGATGAGATTGACTACCTGTTTGATAGCTTTACTAAGCTAGGCAGAAACCCGACTGACGTTGAACTTTATATGTTTGCGCAAGCAAACTCTGAACACTGTCGTCACAAAATTTTTAACGCTAGCTGGACCATTGACGGCGAGGACCAAGAAAAGTCGCTGTTTAAAATGATCAAAAACACCTACGAGTTGTTACCTGATCATGTGTATTCAGCTTACAAAGATAACGCAGCGGTAATGGAAGGGTGGCAAGCAGGTCGTTTCTTCCCGAACCCGCAGTCACACCAATACGAATACCATCATGAAAATATTGATATTTTGATGAAGGTAGAAACCCATAATCACCCAACGGCAATTTCACCTTTCCCAGGTGCGGCAACAGGCTCTGGTGGTGAAATCCGTGATGAAGGTGCTACTGGTCGTGGTTCAAAACCTAAAGCGGGTTTGGTTGGTTTTACCGTATCTAACTTACGTATTCCTGGTGCTGAACAGCCGTGGGAATTCGAATACGGCAAGCCACAGCGCATTGTAAGCGCCCTTGATATTATGCTTGAAGGCCCACTAGGTGGCGCAGCGTTTAACAACGAATTTGGTCGTCCTGCGCTACTGGGTTATTTCCGTACCTTTGAACAAGAAGTCAATAGCTTCAACGGTGTTGAAGTGCGCGGCTATCACAAACCTATTATGTTAGCTGGTGGTTTAGGTAATATTCGTCGCGAGCATATTGAAAAAGGCGAAATTACGGTAGGCGCTAAGCTTATTGTGCTTGGCGGCCCTGCAATGAACATTGGTCTTGGCGGCGGTGCAGCCTCATCAATGGCATCTGGCCAATCAAACGAAGACTTAGACTTTGCTTCAGTACAGCGAGACAACCCTGAAATGGAGCGTCGCTGTCAGGAAGTGATTGATGCATGTTGGCATTTGGGGGATAACAACCCTATCCAGTTTATCCACGATGTGGGCGCAGGTGGTCTTTCAAATGCACTGCCTGAGCTGGTTAATGACGGTGGCCGCGGCGGTAACTTTGAACTTAGAAAAGTATTGTCAGATGAGCCAGGTATGACACCTCTGGAGCTATGGTGTAACGAATCTCAAGAGCGCTATGTTTTATCTGTCGCGCCTGAAAATATGCCAGTGTTCGAAGCAATTTGTGCCCGCGAACGCGCGCCGTTTGCTGTGGTTGGTGAAGCCACTGCCGAGCAGCACCTCAACCTGAACGACAGCCAGTTTGACAACAAACCTATCGATATGCCCCTTGATGTACTTTTAGGCAAACCGCCTAAAATGCATCGCGATGTAAGCTCGACCAAGGTAAGCTCGCCAGCACTAGATGAGGCAGGCATTACATTAAGTGATGCAGCAAATCGCATTTTGTCTTTGCCTACCGTGGCAGAGAAAACCTTCCTTATCACCATTGGCGATCGCTCGGTTACCGGTCTTGTTAGTCGCGACCAAATGGTAGGTCCATGGCAGGTGCCAGTGGCAGATGTGGCGGTAACCGCAACAGCGTTTGATACCTATCACGGTGAAGCGATGTCGATGGGTGAGCGTACGCCTGTTGCGTTACTATCGCACGGCGCGTCAGCGCGTCTTGCCGTGGGTGAAGCGTTAACCAATATTGCCGCAGCAAACATCGGCGATATTAAGCGCATTAAACTGTCTGCAAACTGGATGGCAGCAGCTGGACATCCAGGTGAAGATGCAGGTCTATATGAAGCGGTTAAAGCAGTGGGTGAGGAGCTTTGCCCAGAGCTAGGCCTAACCATTCCTGTGGGTAAAGACTCTATGTCGATGAAAACGGCATGGAATGAAAACGGTGAAGATAAAGCAGTAACTTCTCCGCTGTCACTCGTTATTTCCGCCTTTGGCGCAGTAAAAGATATTCGCAAAACCCTAACGCCACAGCTACGTACAGACAAAGGCGCAAGCCGCTTGCTGCTACTCGATTTGGGCGAAGGGAAAAATCGCTTGGGCGCGAGCTGCCTGGCACAAGTCTATACTCAGCTTGGTGATAGCCCAGCAGATGTGGTCTCTGCAACTCGCCTTAAAGCCTACTTTGACGCAATGCAGACGTTAATTGAAAAAGGTTTGGTGTGTGCATATCACGACCGTTCAGACGGTGGCCTGTTTACCACCGTTGCTGAAATGGCCTTTGCTGGTAAAACAGGTGTAAGCATTAACCTTGATAGCCTAGTTGGAAACGACATTGCCGTATTGTTCAATGAAGAACTAGGTGGCGTAATCCAAGTGCTTGAAAGCGATATGGATGCCGTTAACGCAGTACTGACTGAATTCGGTTTAACTGAATTGACTCACGATATCGGTACGCTTAATAGCACCGACATGATTGAGTTTAGTCGCGGTGGCGTTGCTGTACTTGCAAATAGCCGCGTATCAATGCGTACAATGTGGGCACAAACCACGTTTGAAATGCAGAAACTGCGTGATAACCCTGAATGTGCTGAACAAGAACACGCGGCAAAGCAAGATGCTGCCGACCCAGGTTTGCATGCTGCGTTGTCTTATGATGTAAACGAAGACGTAGCAGCGCCCTATATTGCCAAAGGCGTTAAGCCAAAAGTGGCGATATTAAGAGAGCAGGGCGTAAACTCGCATCTAGAAATGGCGGCTGCATTTACCCGTGCAGGCTTTGATGCTATCGATGTGCACATGAGTGACGTGTTGTCTGGTCGCATTACCCTTGAACAGTTTGCGGGCCTTGCGGCTTGTGGCGGTTTCTCTTACGGCGATGTATTAGGTGCAGGTGAAGGTTGGGCGAAATCTATATTGTTCAACAGCATGGCTCGCGACCAGTTTGAAGGCTTCTTCAACCGTAACGATACGTTCAGCTTAGGTGTGTGTAACGGCTGTCAGATGCTATCGAACCTTAAATCACTGATTCCAGGTACTGAGCATTGGCCACATTTCGTGACCAACCAGTCGGCGCGATTTGAAGCTCGTGTTGCAATGGTCGAAGTGATGGAGTCTAAGTCTGTGCTGCTTGATGGCATGGCAGGTTCGCGTATGCCTATTGCTGTGTCGCACGGTGAAGGTCAGGCTGAATTTGCCAATGACAACGCGCTGTCACAAGTAGGCGCGCAGGTGGCGATGCGTTACGTAGACAACTACGGCAAGCCAACCATGCAATATCCGGCAAACCCTAATGGTTCACCGCAGGGGATCACAGGTCTAACTTCACTAGACGGACGCAGCACCATCATGATGCCGCACCCTGAACGTGTATTCAGAGCCGTGGCAAACTCGTGGCGTCCAGACGATTGGCAAGAAGATGGTGCGTGGATGCGTATCTTCAGAAATGCCCGTAAATTTGTTGGGTAACAAAGCACTGTTAGTTCGATAAAAACAGGGGAAACCCCTGTTTATCTTTCGAAAAAATACTGTTTAATAAACGTTCATACCATAAATAGGTGTCAAAGCTTTGGCAAAGTGTCAAAAATCTGATTTTTGCCCTTGTCATCAGTTTGTCACTGATCTATTGTAGTGCAAGCAAGGAATGCAATTAGGTTACAGGAGTTGAGTTAGGGTTGTACCAGTGAAAGGCATGTGCCGGCTGGTTTAAATAATAAGAGACGACCGATGAATCGTTCTTCTAAAGGGTTTGGCTTAACCGGAGTGGCTGTAGCTGTAGTACTGATGTTCGTAACTGCTGTTTTTAGCACATCTGCGAAGTCTGCCGAAGCTCCAACAACGCTAAGTGTGCAGTCTTCAGTTAAGTAGTCTGAAAGAAAAATTCTAACGCCCGTATCAAGTTGCTTGATACGGGCGTTAATCATTAGGGGGTAATAAAAACGTTCAGCATATAGCGCTTCATGAGAAAGCCTAAAAGTTACACCTAAAGACAAGTCCAAAAAGGTAAAGCTGACTCAACTAGTTCTTGCCTCTCATTTTATCCTTTCTTATTTTTTTCTCTGTTAATTAATTTCTGCTGCGGATGCTTTTTCAAAAGCACATATGTAGCACCAAAGCCTCCGTGCATGGGTTGAGCCGTATGGTAGGCAATGACTTCGTCTAGTTCTCTTAGCCAATGGTTAACATAACTTTTTTTCAAAGCGGGAAAGGGTTGGCTATTTTCACCTGTTCCATGTTTTATGAGCAGTGCACGAACCCCGCGTTCGTGACTAGATTTAATGGTGCTATAAATCAGGTCTCGGCTTTGTTCTAAGGTTTTCCCTGAAAGTGTTACGTTGGCCTCTAGAGGGTATTTACCAAGGCGAAGTTTTTTAAAAACGCCGTCTTGAATACCTGGCTGCTGGAAGTGTATGAAATTATCAGGAGGTACCGGCTTCACGCCTTCCATGCTCAGTGGGTTAGCGAGTTTTTCGCGGACGCTTAACTGCCTAGACGCTCGTTTTTGTTTTTCAGCGAGCGCCTTTACAGGATCGTGTAATAAAGCCTTATCATCTGAAGCGATTGGTTTTACATCTTGCATTTCTGCAAAAAACGAATCGATATCGTCGTTTTCAAATTGGCTCATATTAATCCCCGTATAAGCTACTTCTCTATCTTTTATACGCTATTTCAGCCCCGTTGGTCTATGGAGCATAACCGCTTGATATATCACCGGTCGCAACGAATAGCAGCACCGCCGATTGCAGTGTAATTATAAAGTGGGGATTAAATTCCAAAAATCATCGTTTAGTAAATGGCACCAGGTTCCGCTAAAGCTTCAATAGCATCCCATTCTTCTTCAGAAAATGGGCACTGCACAGCTGTTTCGGCACAACTATCAGCGTTATCAGGTGGGGGGAAATCGAAAGTCATAATGCTCTCCTGTTTTGAAGAGTATTACTTAAATTGGCTAAATTACAACCAAAGTATAATGAATTCTTCAATATTACAGGCGACGGTGTGTATAAGCATCTTTACTAAAAAGCAGAACCGTTGCGCAATTAATGGCGTCCCCAGCTGGAATCGAACCAACATCTAAGCCTTAGGAGGGCCTTGTTTTATCCATTAAACTATGGGGACCTAATGCGTAGGGAGTTTTATTATACGTAGTTCGGGAAAATACGAAACCCTTTGTCAACAAGGTGCAGCGCTATGAGAAGAATGTCTCTGTCATTGACGTGAAAGTAATGTGCCCATGGCCCGGTTTTCTAATGCACATAAAAAGCCCTCGTAGATACGAGGGCTCTGGCTATGGTCAGTGTATTTTTAAATATCAAAGTGTACCGCTAGTCTCGTAAATCTAAAGAGCAGTGCATGGGGATTGTTCAATTTGTTAATTTTATATGCCGCTGTTGGACAAAACAGCATGTTTTGTTGAACAAATTCCCTATGATAGTTTGGATTCTAACAAAAACGAATTGAAGTAAAAGATTATAGTTACACTTTATTCAATGCTTGAAGTAATTGATATTCGATACCTTTCCAAAGGCAATTAATTCACTTAGATGACGAAAGTACTATATAAACTGGGAACTCTAAACTGTTTAAGGCAGATCGAGAAAGACTATTTTTTTACTACAAAATCGTGTTCTTGAATGTTTGCGATAATTCCTGCACCTTCGTTTACTACTAGAGACGAATTACCGTAGGCACTACTCACTACAAATTTGCCAGGATATAGCGAGTACTGTAAGTATTTACGGCCACGGTTATCGACAATCTCTTTAGCTTGATAAAGGTATAGTTCATCTTTTTCAGAAATGCCATTGTCTCTGCCTAAAGATACAGAGATTTTATCGCCGGCAACATTAATCACTCTACCTGTCATTGGCTGGCATGCAGTGGCTTCTTTTATGTCTTCAATCGCTTCTGCTATTGTCGCGTTGACAGTTTGCCCATAAAGCGACTGCCAAAATTTTGTCGAAAACTCATCAATATCTTCGAATCTGTCGAATGTCCATTCTCCTTGATTCTGATAAGACTTAGTCAACAACAGGCCTCCATTAATGCCGTCATAGACCTGAATGGTCATAGCAAAGGAGCGTCGAGAAGTACCCTCACGCCACGGTGTAAAAACCGAAGCCTCTTCCCGTGTCACGCTTAAATCATCTATCATGCCCACCAGCACAAATTGAGTATTACTTTGCGCTGAAAGCGTGCGTACATTTTGGTCAGTATATCGACTGTCAAATTTTGCAGTATGTGGCGCGATATAGATAATATCTAGGTTTTCAGTTTTATTTCGCATGGCCTGCGCTAACTGCTGGGTGAATGAAGCATCGAAATTGGGAATATTACCCTGTGTTAGTTGCGCTCTGTTACGTACCCTGAAATGTGTGGTAGCGAAATGTTTTTGGTCATTTTGTGCGGCACACACTTTTCCTCTTGGAAAAATGTCAGCGCGAATACTTACCGTAATCACATCGCCGCTATAAACTTCATCAACTAGTTCCAATTGTTCAACTTCGCCGGTAGAGCGAATGGTCATCTCTTCATTTTTAAGAAGGCCATTTGTAAGCTTGGCGACACTATGAACTGACGCGCCTGCAAAAAGCATGGCTTGCTTAAGTGCCTCTTGGGTAGCCGCATGTCTGGCAGTTTCCTTATCACCATTTCGCACCACAGCCTGTCCTGTAGCCTCGTACCACACGGCATTTGCTTGCCCAACGAAAAATGCAAACAGGCAAATTACCGCCACGACAGCATTTAAAATAGTTACCAGCGTTGTTTTGCTAATATGTCGCACCGCACACCTCTGGAGGTTTTTATCTAACTGCGCTATGCAAAGCGCCCGGTTTATAAAGCGAAGTATGCGAAAAGAGTGCCAGTTGATGTGGTTTCGTCGCCGTTAAATCAATCGGGCGCATATCTTGCACATATCTTGCAACGCGTATCTTGCTAAAGGTTTGTAAAAAGCGTCAGTTTAGATATGTCAAAATCTGCTACCGCGAGTGTGGCGGTATCTCGTAGTAACAAGGCTGCCACCGACGAGAGCAGCGTAACTACACATTTGATTTTATTAATAATGCAATTTGGAAATGAAACTATGTGCTTGAAAAAAATACATAAATCAAAATCGCTGCTGCTGTCTTGCTTTCTTGGTTTAGCAATAAGCACTGGTGGATGCGGCATTATTGATAAACACGTTGAGTGGGAAACAATAGAACCAGAAAGCTATCCCGTGCTCAAGGCGGTAGGCTATGCGCCAATTTCTTCTCAGCATGGCGAAAGCGACAGCATGAAGCTTATAATGGCGATGAAAGCGTCAAAATTAGATGCATACCGAGAGCTAACTGAACAAGTCTATGGTAAAAAAATTGAAGGCAATCAGTCTCTGTCTCATTTGGTTATAGATAGCGAAACATTGCGAGCATCTGTAGAGGGGGTCATTAGAGGCGCTGAAGTCGTAAAAGCCTATCCGGTAGGTGAAGATACATACGTCACCGAACTCGCTTTAGATATGCAGCAGGTTTACGATATATATCTGTCGACCGCAAAACCGCGCCGAGTAAAGGATGTTAAGTATTATTAAACGTTAGTGAAAGGGGGGGGGCGCAAGTGGCTGTATCGTGAAGTCTTAAAACATGCGCAAATTCACAGAGATATAATTTACTTTTACCGGTTAAGGCTTAATGGTTAAAGCTCGCTGACTGGGGTTTACTGAAATCGCAAAAAAATTAGGCGCTCACTCCCGACCCTAAAGTCCCGCCTTTCGGCTTTCCTTTTTTGTCATAGGTGAGCGATTCTTTGGCACGCACTTCCATCATCAAGTTACGTAAGTGTGTGAGGCGTAGCTGTCCTTGCTCTACGGCTTTTTGATTGACCTGCGTGCGGTATTTGCAATCGTCCAGAAGTTTCTTTGCATTAGCCATTAATGCTTCATCTTCTTCTGACATTGAGCCTTGATTGCTAATTGTGCGCTCAATGCTTCCATCGAGAGCCTGAATAGACGTTAACAGTGCTGTCTTTTCGTCTAATAAGTTCATTAAAGATTCTGCGTCTCGCGAACTGATAAGTTGCAATTCTTTTTCAAGCAATACGGCAAGTGAAGACAGTTGCTCCACTTGCTTTATTAGTGCTTGTGTCAATTGGCTTGCTTGTTCAGTCACGTTAGCTCTCTTCTGGTTAGTTACGAGTTTTGTCGCTCACTATTTAGCGCCAAAAATCTCACCTTCTAGTTTTGCAATCTTGTTGGCAAGCACTTCAGGATTAACTTTATACTCGCCACTTTGAATCGCTCGCTTAAGGCGATCGACTTTATCTTGGTTCACAGGCGCTTCCGAACCTTTCTTCTGAACCTGGTTGAGCTGTTGAGCAGATTGCGTCAACGATACAGAATCCTGACGCGGAACTGATGCGGTTTGCGCAGCCTGTGTTGATGCCTGCTGTGGAGATTGCTGCGTTTGGTTTTGCTGCGCAACCTTTCCATTATCAACGGGTGTTTTCGGTAACCCATTGTTTATATTGTTAATTGCCATAATTAGTCCTCACTACTTTTTCGCCTCTGTAAAGTGTATCGGCCTTTTGGCTAATTTCTTTAGCTAAATTGTGAACAAAAAAGTAGATATTCGCTGCCTCGTTTATAAGTGTATCACGACTTCTTCAGGGCTTGCGACTCTTGCTATCACCGCCTTTTGGCTACTGGCATTAATTACCTTAATATTGTCACCAACAACACCGTCTTGCTGAGCGATTCCGGCTGTTTTCACTTCCATACCTGCTACCTCAGCAGTTATGGTAATTCTGTCGCCTTTGCACACAAAGCATAGCATATTTGACTGTATAGCTTGTCCGTCAGTCACTCGGCGTTTTATTCTAGCCCCAATAAGTGCTTCTAGCTCAGTAAATGCGGTATGGCGCAATCGTCTTACATCAACTTTTGCCAGAGAGAGATTCGATGATGTTAGTACGGTTCCTGGACTTATTGCTCCTTGAGTGACAACAATTTCTTTGGTACGCGTTACTTGCCCGCTGGTAAAAAGGTACCATTCATTATTTCTACAGCTCACTCTAACTGATATATACGATTGGCTCAGCGCTTCTTGCGACGCATTGTATTCGAACCCAGTTGGGCAGTCAGGAATATTTATCCTATCGTCTATCTTCACAATAGACACATCAATGCTAGTATCCTGCGTATTATCAGCAAGTTGAGTTATTAGGTATTGTTTTGCGCCTTCTTCAACCTGTTTGTGATTGGTTTGTGTCGCCAAGCAGTTCATAGAAAGCACACTGAAAACGGTCAATGACAGTAATCGTGTGAATGTAAGGCGCGTTTTGGCGTTCATATTTTTCATCATGACTTTTCGTGTTCAGTTTACAAGTTATTGACTATGCTTAATACGGCCGGTTTGCTTAGTGCAAATAAATAACAGCCAAAGTAAATCCATAAGGTTTACAAGCACGAGCGTCAACGCAGGATCATTGATTAAGTTAAGGTATAAACCCTTACTAAAGACTGAAAAATGCTATTTAGTGTCATTTTTCTGTCGTTTGACCTGCAAAAATTTAGTGATATTGTCTATCTTTATCATAAGAGGCAATGATCATGCCCAGTATTACTTAGAGGTGACCTATGTCGGGGATTTTAGATTCAGTAAACCAGCGCACGCAGCTTGTTGGGCAGAATCGCTTAGAGTTGCTGCTGTTTAGACTGAACGGCCGCCAACGCTTTGGAATTAACGTTTTTAAAGTGCGGGAAGTGCTTCAGTGTCCTCCGCTAACAGCAATGCCGAAATTAAACCCGTTGGTTCGTGGTGTGGCGCACATCCGTGGTCAAACCATATCGGTCATTGATTTAAGTATGGCAACACGCGGCCGTAAAATTGAAGATCTCTCTAATGCCTTTATTGTCATTGCGGAATATAACCGTTCAGTTCAGGGCTTTTTGGTGGGTGCCGTAGAGCGTATTATCAACACCAATTGGGATGCGATCATGCCGCCACCTCAAGGTACTGGCAGAGCAAGCTATTTAACGGCGGTGACTGAAGTTGAAAATGAACTTATTGAAATTCTAGACGTTGAGAAAATTTTAAATGAAATTTCTCCGTTGAATGCCGAAGTAAGTTCAGAGGTGGCAGAAGGTCTGACAACCGAAGGCCAAGAGAATAAAATTATCTTTATTGCAGATGACTCTGCGGTAGCGAGAAACCAAGTTAAAAAGGCCCTAACTTCACTAGGCTTAGAAATTGAGCTAGCTAAAAACGGTCTTGAAGCATTAAACAGGCTTAAAGAAATTGCGGAAGAGTATGGCGATGTAACGAACCGTGTAGGCGTGCTGGTCTCAGATATCGAGATGCCAGAAATGGACGGCTATACACTAACCGCCGAAATTAAGAATACGCCTGAACTTCAAAAGCTTCATGTTGTATTGCATACGTCGCTCAGTGGTGTCTTCAACCAAGCTATGGTGCAGAAAGTAGGGGCTGATGACTTTATCGCGAAATTCCACCCCGATGAACTTGCTACCGCGGTACAAAAGTGGCTAATGACTGAGTGCGAATAACGGAGCAAGATTGGATTGGCTAATAAAGACGTTTCGCCAGCAAGTTACCTCAAATTTAGAGAGTTTTTGGAAAAGCAATGCGGCATAGTATTAGGTGATAATAAACAATACCTGGTGCGCAGCCGTTTAGCTTCATTACTCTATAAGCATAAGTATGAGTCTGCTGACGAACTGATTGACGTGGTTGTGAAAGGGTTCGACAGAACCTTACTACAGAACGTTATTGACGCAATGACCACAAACGAAACGTTGTGGTTTCGAGACAACTATCCCTTCGATTTACTTGTAAAAGAGTTACTACCAACACTATCGGCAAAAAATCAGAAACTTCGCATATGGAGTGCCGCTTGTTCGTCTGGACAAGAGCCTTATTCTATTGCGATGTCTGTACTTGAATATCAGCGCCAAAGGCCAGGTGCATTAAGAGCGGGTGTTGAAATTGTTGCTACAGATTTATCGTCAGAAATGCTGCAAAAGTGTGAGTTAGGTATTTATGACGAACTGTCCCTTGCAAGGGGATTGTCCCCGCAAAGGAGACAGGCCTTTTTCCAGCAAAATGATAGCGGGCTTATGCAGGTAAAACCCGACGTTCGTCGGATGGTAAGCTTTAGAAGTCTAAATTTACTTTCGAGCTATGCAGCACTTGGCCGCTTTGATATCGTTTTTTGCCGTAATGTTTTGATTTATTTCTCGGCCGAAGTAAAACAACGCATCCTGCAACAAATTGCCGGACAGCTGCAGCCTCAGGGTGTGCTTTTCCTTGGCGCCTCTGAATCAATCAGCGCTGCAAGTGATACCTACAGTATGGTTAAGTGCCACCCTGGCCTTTACTATCAAAAAAAATGATCTAACTTATCGGCCTGATAAATAATACTTTTTTTTAAGATCAGGTCGACACTTTTGACTTACACCCTCCGTCAAAATCTCATTATGGCATTTGCCTTGCTAACTATTTCTACAAACGACAGTAAAACGGCAAGATTCGATATTTAATTGTCCGCTTACATTGTCACCACGAAACAAATTTTTAGTATGTCAGAGGTCATGTTATGGCTATTAACCTAGATAAGCTGGTTGGCTTTCATGAGTCAGCACTCACTATACGCACAGAGCGTATGGAAGTGATTTCTGGAAATCTAGCGAACGCAAACACGCCTGGTTATAAAGCGCGGGACATTGATTTTAATAAAGCAATGCAGTCGGCTATGCGAGAAGCATCTGGTGGTACAGCCAATCACGCTTCTTCAGGAATGGTGCGGACAAATGATCGCCACTTAAGCGGCAATTCTACGTCAGTAGCGGCAAACTTTGACATGCAATACCGCATCCCAACGCAACCAGACACTGGCGACGGTAATACGGTTGAAGTTCAAGCGGAAAGAAATCGGTTTTTAGACAATGGATTGCGCTACCAAGCCAGCCTAGAATTTTTGAACGGAAAAATTAAAGGCATGAAAAAAGCGCTTAGCTCAGGAGGTCAGTAGTCATGAGTTTATTTAATGTAATGCAAATTTCGAGTACGGGTATGGAGGCGGAGAATGTACGTCTTAATACTACGGCAAGTAATATTGCCAACGCTAACTCGGTTAGCAGCAGCTATGACGAAACATACCGAGCTCGCCATCCAGTCTTCGCTACGGCGTTGCAAGATGCAATGCGCGACCAGTCGAAAGGTGCAGGTGTTCAAGTAAAGGGTATTGTAGAAAGTGATGCTCCTTTGCAAGTGGAGTATTCACCTAACAACCCGATGGCAGATGAAAACGGCTACATCTATAAACCCAACGTGAACATTGTGGAAGAGATGGCGAATATGATGTCAGCGTCCAAAGCGTATGAAACTAACGTGCAGGTTGCGGACACCACAAAGCGTATTTTCCGTCGCGTACTGCAGCTAGGTCAAGGGCAGTAACTTGCCGCTTGAATAATGTGAGGATTACTCAGTGAATACCATAAACAATACTGGCTTAAATACTGATCTGTATTGGCAAGAGGAAACCGTCAAAATAGCTGACGGCACCGAGCAGCAGTTAACCCAGGAAGATTTCTTCTCAATGTTAACTGAGCAGTTAGCCAATCAGGATCCCACTGCACCCGTTGATAACGATCAAATGGTAGCGCAGATGACATCATTTACGATGGCCGACGGTATTTCCCAGCTTAACGAAAAGTTTGAGTCGTTTGCAGCTTCAATGACATCGAATCAAGCGTTACAAGCTTCTAGTCTTATCGGGCAAAACGTGCTGGTTCAAGGTAACGTGGGTTATATGGCCAATGAAGGCGATGGCATTTCGGGTGTCATCGTGAATGAAAAAACAGTTCAGAATATGACGATCACTATTGAGAACCAGTTTGGTGAAGTCATAAAAACCATTGATGCAGGCACACAAAGCGCTGGCAACATTGAGTTTGAATGGGATGGCAAAGATAAGCATGGCAACCAGATGGCACCGGGTGAATATGTTATCAGTGCCACTGGCGAGTTGAATGGAGAAGGTGTTCAGCTGAATACCGCCGTTAATCGCCATGTTGGAAGTGTAAGCTTGGCTGGTAGTGGTCAAGGCGTAATTTTGAATTTGGATGGTGATGTCAGTATCAATCTTGATGACGTCATTCAAATCGGCAGTTAGTAGGAGAATCAATAATGTCTTTTAATATTGCACTGAGTGGCGTATCAGCCGCACAAAAAGATTTGGATGTAACCGCCAACAACATCGCAAACGTAAATACAGTTGGCTTTAAAGAATCTCGCGCTGAATTTGGCGATGTTTATGCGGCATCACTGCTTTCAGGTGGTAAAACTAAAGTAGGTGACGGTGTACTCACTCAAGAAGTTGCTCAGCAATTTTCTCAAGGTAGCCTTCAGTTTACCAATACCTCGCTTGATTTGGCGATCACGGGTAATGGTTTCTTTGCGACAGTTCCTGAAATTACGTCTCGCGACTTCTCGTTCACACGTGCGGGTCAGTTCAAGTTAGATAGCGACAATTTCGTGGTTAACAGTAACGGCGATAACTTATTGGGTTTCCCCGTTAACTCTGATGGTACAAGTGCCTCGGTAGCACTTAGTACTACAGAGCCAGTACGTATCCCAGATTCTTCGGGTTCACCAGCACAAACCACAGAAGTTGACATTCGAATGAACTTGCCTGCTGGTGATGCAGCCCTAGATCCACAAGATTTTGACCCTGAAGATCCGCTTACCTACAACGCAGCAACATCGGTAACCGTTTACGATTCGTTAGGTGATAGTCACGTAATGACCTATTACTTCATAAAGGATGCGACACCGGGTGTTGACAATGAGTGGTATGTTGCTACTGCAATCGATGACACGCTAGTTGATATGACAGATTCAGCGGGTAATGACACAGACCCAGCAACAGCAGTAAATAGTGTCGGTGGTAACACTGGTAACGCCGTAACAGCATCTAAACTCATCTTCTCTCAAGGCGGTGATTTCGCTGGTATGGAAACGCCTGATGGCCTACCTACACTTGATTTCAAAATGCAAACAGAAGCGCTAGGCGCAGGTATTCTTGCTAATGGCTCAGATCCTACGCAGCAAATAAGTATAGATTTCAACCTCGATGTTAATAGCGCTACGCCTAATGAGCCGACTCAGTTCGCCTCTGCGTTCGAGGTTACATCATTAGAACAGGATGGTTTGCCTGTAGGTCGATTGACGGGTATCGATATCGGTCCTGACGGCCTGGTTCGTGCAACGTTCTCTAATGGTACGTCTGAACCTATTGTTCGTGTCGCTTTGGTTCGCTTTTCTAATGAACAAGGCCTAACTCAAGAGAGCAGTACTCAGTGGAAGGAAAGTATTCTTTCTGGTGAGGCACTAGCGGGTGAAGCAACAACTGGTACTTTCGGCGAAATTAACTCTTCGGCGCTAGAACAAGCTAACGTTAACCTTACCACTGAGCTCATCGATATGATTATCGCTCAGCGTAACTTCCAGGCAAACTCGCGTGCGCTTGAAGTGAACAACTCGCTAAACCAGACTATCCTTAACATTCGATAGTTTGCAGTAAGCTACATTAGCAGATTGCTAAGCGGCAAATTTTAGGCGCGGAAAACCGTACCTATTTGACCCGATTTAGAAAGGTCGCAACAATGCGACCTTTTTATTTTTCTATATATATCAATTCAATACCGCCCTTATTTTTCAATTGCACTAAATATCCACAGATTGGCACTGCCTTTGCAAAATCTTGTTTAAGGTTTAATCAGAGTCAAAAGTCAGTCATGGACAAACTTCTCTATATTTCAGCAAGTGGCGCCTCCCAAGACCTACTAGGAACAGGGATTAGGGCCAATAACTTGGCTAATGCACAGACAACGGGATTCAGAGCGCAGTTAGAGCAGGCAAGGTCAATGCCGGCCTACGGCGAAGGTTTGCCGACTCGCGTGTTTTCCATGACAGAAAGTCCGTCGAATAATTACGAGTCGGGCCCGATGATTAAAACAGACCGCGATTTAGACGTAGCCATTCAAGGTGATGGTTGGTTCGCTGTACAAGATCAAAATGGTCAAGAAGCTTACTCGCGTGATGGAAATTTCAAGTTAGGCGATGACGGAATTTTGACAGATATCCACGATCGCGTCGTGCTTGGTGACAATGGGCCAATATTCCTTCCTGTTCCTTTAGATAACCTCAATATCGCCGCCGATGGCACGTTGTCGATGAGACAGTTAGGTGCCCCTGCCAATGTTATTGAAGAAGTGGGGCGACTTAAATTAGTTAGTCCAAACTATGCAGACATGGAACGTGGCAATGACGGCTTATTTAGAATGGAAGATGGCTCAATAGCGCCAGCCAATGCCAACGTAAAAGTAATGTCGGGCATGCTTGAAGGTTCCAACGTAAATGCTGTTGACGAAATGGTGGACATGATAAGTCTGCAGCGTCACTACGAGCTTCAAGTCAAAATGATGAAGCAAGCAGAAGAGCTTGATACTCGCGGTAATCAGCTACTACGCATCCTGTAAAAGAATTTTTATCACCGTTGCCCTATGAGCAACGTCGGAGGTTAACATGCATCCAGCACTATGGATAAGTAAAACCGGACTAGACGCCGCACAGACTGATGTGGCAGTGGTATCTAACAACCTAGCCAATGCGTCAACAGTGGGCTTTAAAAAAGACCGCGCGGTGTTTGAAGATTTGCTTTATCAGAATATCAATCAGCCAGGCGGTCGTTCGTCTGCTGACACAGAGCTACCTTCTGGGCTTATGCTTGGTTCAGGCTCGAAGGTCGTTGCTACTCAAAAAGCACATACGCATGGTAACCTGTTAACCACTGAAAACGCGCTTGATATGTCAATTCAAGGTCGTGGTTACTTTGAAATATTGCAGCCAGACGGCACCATTGCATATTCAAGAAATGGTCAGTTTTCACTGAACGACCAAGGCCAAATTGTTACTTCGGGCGCGGGCTTTTTGCTTCAGCCTGAAGTGGCTATTCCCGAAGATGCGCAACAAATCACAATTTCTCAAGATGGTGAAATTAGCGTGAGCATACGGGGCCAAGCTGAACCGCAGGTACTCGGTCAGCTTAATATTTCTGACTTTGTTAACCCAACCGGATTACAACCAACCGGACAAAACCTTTATGTAGAGACAGCGTCAAGCGGTGCGCCTATTCAGGGGATCCCTGGTCTGCAAGGATTGGGTTACATCTCACAAGGCACGTTGGAAACCTCTAACGTAAACGTGACCGAAGAGTTAGTAAACCTTATCGAAAGCCAGCGCTTGTATGAGATGAACTCAAAGGTTATCTCATCGGTCGACCAAATGCTTGGTCAGGTTATTCAGCAACTTTAGTAGGTAGCATCATGCGTATTTTAGGTTTATCTGCTGCACTTCTGATACTTGGCGGTTGCGCCAGTACAAACGAGCCTCCCGTTCAGGCAAACGACCCGTCGTTTGCACCGGTAGTGCCAGATTACCCGCGTGAAACGGTAGTAGAGGATGGCTCGCTTTTTCGTTCGCAGCTTGCTAACAACTTATATTCTGACGTTACCGCAAGAAGAGTCGGTGACATCATCACTGTAACGTTAAGCGAGAATACCCAAGCGAGCAAATCAGCCGACACTAGCACAGCGAAAGATTCAAACGTCAATCTTAACCCTATAACCGGGCTAGCTGGGCAAGCGATAAATATTGGCGGAGAGTCCGTACAATTGGGAATAAGTTCATCCCGAGATTTCTCCGGTGATGCCACAGCTAACCAAAGCAACAGCTTAAACGGCGCTATCTCAGTTACCGTGGTCGACGTACTTCCTAACAGCAACCTTGTTATTCGTGGCGAAAAGTGGCTAACCCTGAATCAGGGCGATGAATATATCCGTCTTACCGGCATCATTCGTCCGGCAGACATTAGTCCCGAGAATGAAATCGTGTCCACTAAGGTTGCAAATGCGCGTATCCAATATTCGGGTACGGGAAGTTTTGCGCGAGCACAAGAAAAGGGTTGGTTAACCAAGTTCTTTGATTCTGCTTGGTGGCCTCTTTAGGTTTTAGGATAGGAGAGTGAACATGCGTTTGTTTTCAGTAGTATTAGCCGTTTTCACAATGCTTTTATCTTTACAGGCAGGTGCGCAGCGCATTAAAGATGTAGCGAGTATTCAAGGCGTACGTAGTAACCAATTAGTGGGATATGGTCTTGTTGTAGGTTTGCCTGGAACGGGTGAACAAAGCCCGTTTACCGAACAAAGTTTCAGAACCATGCTGCGTAACTTTGGTATCAGTCTTGACGCTAACACCAAGCCAAAAATACGAAACGTGGCCGCAGTGGCGGTACACGCCGATCTGCCTGCTTTTGCAAAACCCGGACAAACCATTGATATTACGGTTTCTTCAGTTGGCGAAGCGGCCAGTCTTCAAGGCGGAACGTTGCTCCAGACGTTTCTTCGCGGTGTTGACGGTAAAGTCTACGCTGTAGCGCAAGGCAGCTTAGTCGTGAGCGGGTTTGGCGCACAAGGCGGTGATGGCTCTCGTATTGTCGTTAATACGCCAACGGTAGGCAGAATTCCAAACGGTGCGATGGTAGAGCAATCTGTACCAACAGGCTTTGCCAATGGCGACACGTTAACGCTTAACCTCCATTATCCAGATTTCTCAACGGCTAAGTCGCTTGCAGATACGATCAACGAGCGCTTAGGTGCACAGCCCGAAAATGGCTATGTTATTGCTAAGCCCATTGATGCAGCGTCTGTTCGCGTGTCGGCCCCGCGAGATGTCGGTCAGCGCGTGGGCTTTTTGGCTACCTTAGAAAACTTCGAATTTACACCAGCTGATGCGCCAGCGCGTGTGGTAATAAACAGCCGCACAGGCACCATTGTTATTGGCAGTGACGTTCGCTTGTTACCAGCAGCAATTACTCACGGCGGGCTAACGGTGACCATCTCTGAAAATCAGCAAGTTTCTCAACCTAACGCGTTTGGTGAAGGGCAGACTGCCGTTACCACTCAGTCGATTGTTGATGTCGATTTGGCAGATAGCCGCATGTTTAAGTTTGAGCCAGGCGTTACTCTGGACCAGCTTGTGCGCGCGGTAAATGAGGTGGGCGCTGCGCCGGGCGATTTAATGGCAATTTTGGAAGCATTACGTCAAGCAGGCGCATTGCGTGGAGAGCTCGTTATTATTTAAAACGAGCAAAGAGCATTTACAAGACGTTAGTAAAAATAAGGTCACAGCGGAATAAGCACGATGGAATCACTTAGCACAAAAAGTCAGCTTGATATGGCTCGCAATGTCCACGATATGGGCAGCATAAACAAAATGCGTGAAGCCATTGCGTCGGGCGACGAGACGGTATTGCAAGAAGCTGCCCAGCAGTTTGAAGCGATATTTGTGCAAATGATGTTGAAATCAATGCGTAAAGCGCAAGATGCCCTTGCTGACGAAAATAGCCCATTTAATTCACAGCAAGTTAAGTTTTATCGTGATATGCACGACCAACAGCTAGCGACAGACCTCACTTCCGGTGGCGGTTTAGGTCTCGCTGATGTCATTGTTAAACAGTTAGGTCAAACTGAAGATAGCTATACGCCTGCCAGTGTAATCAGAAGTGACGGCGACTTATCATCACTTAACAGAAACCGTGTGTACAACGTAGCTGAGGCGCAGGATATTGCCCTTTCTTCACAGTCTATTCGCAGCCAGTCAGCACAAAAAGATGCCATGTTCGAAAGTCCCGAGCAGTTTGTAGAGAGCCTAATGCCAATAGCTGAGAAAGTGGCAGCAAAATACGGAATGGATCCTAAAGCAATAATTTCCCAAGCCGCGGTTGAAACCGGGTGGGGGAAATTTGTTATCCATAAAGCGGATGGGGAAAGCTCGCACAACTTATTTGGCATCAAAGCAAATAAGGGATGGCAAGGAGAGCAGGCTGTAGTCGACACGTTGGAATTTAACAATGGACTACCGCAAAAACAAAAGGCTGCTTTTAGGTCCTACTCGTCAGTAGAAGACGCAATGGAAGACTATGGACGCTTTATCACATCACAGCCTCGCTACAGCCATGCTGTCGAGAATGCTTCTGACGCAGCGCGCTATACCCATGCGCTTCAAGAAGCGGGCTACGCTACAGACCCTGAATACGCGCGCAAGATAATGGCAGTGTATAACAGCGATCGTCTCAGCACGTTAATGCCATAGCATTGGAGATTACATTGTGAGTTCTGTCGATTTATTCTCATTAGCCACCAGTGGTGTTAACGCCAGTAGTAAGCTATTACAAACGACCAGTAACAATATTGCCAACGTCAATACGCCAGGCTATGTTCGCGAGCGCACTGAGCTTCAAAACAGCCAAGTCTTTGGTGTAGAAATCGGCAATACCGAACGTATCATCAACGTATTCGCTCAAAACCAATTGCGCAGGGACATTACTTCTGTCGGCGAGCTTGAGGCATTCTCTAGTAAAACAGCGGCCATTGACAATCTATTAGCGAGTGAGGCTAACTCCATCTCCCAAGGATTGAGCGAGTACTTCGCCGCGTTGCAAACAGCTGCTGACGATCCTACTAACCTGGCGTCTCGCGACCAAGTGTTAGGGAAATCTGAGTCTTTGTACCAACGAATGAAGACATTGTCTGATTATATGTTGGAGAAAGAAGAAGAATTAAACCTAGAGTTCACGTCGATGGTGAACCGAGCGAACACCTTGATTGGCAATATTGGCGATCTAAACCGCAATATTGTTATTGCCAATGGTAACAATACTAGCGACCAGCCTAGCGCATTGCTTAATGAGAGAGATCAAGCGATAGACGAGCTCGCTTCAATCATGGGAATAACAGTTAAAGAAAGCACCACGCAAAATGGAGCGGTCACAATTAACCTGACTTCTGGTGAGTCGTTGGTATTAGAAAATGGCGCATTTAATTTATTTGAACTGAATACCAATGCTGACTTAACGTTCAAGCAGCTTAAACTAGAAACAAACTTTGGCTCACAGACAAAAGCTGATGCCTCAATACGTATCGTAGAAGATGATTTAGGTGGCGCACTTGGCGGTTTATTCGGGTACAGAAACGAAATTTTAGGCCCTGCAATGCGGGATGTTGGTCAGCTATCAGTAGCATTCGCCGATGCAATGAATACGCAAAATAAATTGGGGATGGACTTAGACGGTCAACTTGGTAGCAATATTTTCGATATACCTTCGTTTCGCGGATTAGCATATAGCGATACCAATGGTGACTATGTTGTAACTGCCCAGATTACCGAAGGTAAAGGTGCAGAGCTAACGGATGCTGACTATAAAATTGAGGTTACGGCAGTAACTGCGGGCGTGCCTAGCCAAATAGAAATTACGCTATTAAATGCAGATGGCACACCGAAAAAAGACGCTTCTGGCAATGATATTATCTATTCCAATTACGCGGTTACAGCTGGGTTTAATGAATTGCCCGGTGGTATTGAAGTTGATTTCTCAGGAACCGATCCCTATACCGTGGGTAATGAGTTTCTCATTCAGCCAACTAAAGATATCGCGTCTAAGATTACACTAGAGACAAATCGCCCTGAAGATTTAGCGTTTGCAAGCCCGGTGAGAGCGGGAGCAAATAATACAAATTTGGGAAGCGCAAATGTTATTGACGTTACGGTATCTAACACAGAAGTCGGCGCTTCTGCTTTTGACGGAGCGGGTGGGCTGTTAAATTCAGCGCCAGCTCAAATTAACTTTACGGCCGCAGATACATACGACGTTGTAGATGGAAGCGGTAATGTTTTAGCTACAGTAACTGGCACAACTGATTTAACTAACCTCATTAGTCAAGCGGGAATAAGCCCAGATCCAGGCTTTGATTTGAGCTTGGATGGCGTGCCAAAAGCTGGGGATAGTTTCTCGATCAGCTATAATACAGATGGCTTTAACGATAACAGTAATGCGCTTAATTTAGCGGCTATTCAAAACGAAAATACCGTGCAAGTGAGCAGTGAGGCAACGAATACACCACGTACCTTCCAAGATGCTTATGCATCTATGGTTGGCCGAATTGGTGAAGATGCCTCGATGGCAAAAGTAACACTTGCTTCAGCGGAAGCCATGAAGGTTCAATCGCAGAATTGGTTTGAGTCTGTCTCTGGCGTTAGCTTAGACGAAGAAGCCGCAAATTTAATAAAGTATCAACAAAGCTATGCTGCCGCAGCGCGAATTTTGTCTACGGCGCAAGAATTGTTTAATACCATTTTGCAGTCAGCAAGGTAGGTGAGTTATGCGTATATCAACGAATCAAATTTATGATCAAAACATGCGCTCGATTATGCAAAATCAGGGCGATTTGGCAAAGACTCAAGAGCAGCTAGCTTCTGGAAAACGCATTATCACTCCGAGTGACGACCCCGTTGGTGCGGCGAAAGTATTACGTTTAACCGAAGAAATCGATGAGCTAACCCAATTTCAGCGCAACAATGATCTAGTAACAGGTTCGCTCGAACAGCAGGAAGCTGTATTGACGAATATTACCAATTCGGTTAACCGTGCTAGAACATTAATCGTTCAGGCGGGAAATGGCATTTTGGATGATCCTGACAAACGAGCTATCGGGTCAGAGTTAGAGCAAATTAAGCTCGAAATATTTGATTTGATGAACACGCAGGATGCAGATGGTAATTACCTGTACGCAGGTTATCAATCTGGCAATCAAGCATTTACTTTTAACCCGGCTTCGGGAGGTAATGCAATATCATTTTCAGGCGATGCCGGCGTAAACTTCATTCAGCTTTCAAATAGCTCGAAGATTCAGTCTACCAGTAACGGGTATGAAGTTTTTGAGAACGTACTATCTCGTTTCAACTTTTCAGTAACAGCGAATACAGTAACCTCGTTAGAGGGAGCGACAATTAAGGAGCAAGGTACTTTCGATACCTTTTTTAATAATAATTATGATAATGCTAACCTAACAAACAACGACTTTAGGGTAGATTTTCTCGGAACAGGTCAGGCTCAGCTTGTTAATCAAAACAGTGGTGCAGTTATTGAAACGGTAGGCTACACCTCAGGAGAGCCCTTTACGCTGAAAGGTATGCAATTTGAAGCTGTTGCGTCACCAGGCGACTCGATCAGTTTTTCTCTAGATCAACCTGAGAAAAAAAGCATGGCTCAAACAATCCATGAAGTGCAGTCTTTACTATCAGACACTTCAATTAATCATGGAGCGCTACAGGATGCTATCGCCGATGCATTGGTAGGTCTGGATAACGGCCTAGAGAAAATATCTCTAGAGCGCGCTTCCTTGGGAAGTCGCTTGAATATCGCTGAAAGTACTTATGAAAGTAACCTAGACATGGAAATTGCAGCGAAAGCCCAGCGCTCTTCAATTCAAGATGTTGACTACGCTGAAGCATCGACTGAATTTGCGAAACAGGAAACCGCGTTAAGTGCGGCACTGGCAACATTTCCGCAAATTTCCAACCTTTCCTTATTTAACTACATTTAGCCGGGGTTAAAATAACGACTTAACCCCATCAATTTTGGCTACATAGACTCTAGCCTGATTATCTATATGGCTTGAATAGTAAGACATGTAAAGTAGATCATTTTCTAATATCAGGCCAGGATAACTTGTATCACCGCTACTGGGCATTGTTAGTATTTCGGTTAGTGTTTTATTTGTCTTATCGAAATGCCAAAGTCGTGTCGAAAACTCTCTGGTTTCCCAGTTCACATGCCGACCAGCAACAAGGAATGTTGTTTTAGTGAGCGCTATGGCACAAGGCCCACCAATATAAATTCCCAAGTCATGCCAGAACCACTTTGTATAGGGAGGCGTAGATGTGCCAAATTGAGCAGAAAATGTATCGGCATCTCGTCTTAAAAATACTGTTGCTTCACCGTCGTGGTCAAACAAGAGGGCGCTTTCATTTGGGAATCCCTTGTTATTTTTAGCAAGACCGAAAACGTTTGGTTTGTGGACGCGCATTGCGCGGGTGGGGTCGCCTTCGTAAAGCGAAATGTAATCAGCGGGGCGGTGATAAGCAAAGCCGAATGCCTTATTGTTTATCCATTGCGGCTTCCATATCCACCAGCCATCATCGCCGAACCAGTGTTTGCTAGACCAAGATTGTCCAGTTGTGGAGAAAACACTTAGCATCTTAGTATGTGCTTGTTCATTTTCATCAATTGTCTTAGCGAAGGCCGTTACTATTGCTCTTTGACCGTCGTACATCAATTTAGGATCTCTTAAATCGGTACCGAGCTCTTTAATCAACACTTTGTTGATCACCTCTAACGTTTCTTTACGCAAAATAAGGATAACAATAGCGCCATCTCTGCTCACATGATCTGTTGCTTGGCGATAGCAGCACAGCAGTGAACTGCTACTTTTGTCGAAGGGATTCTCCATCAAATCAGTAAAGGCTGCATGAACTGCAGGTGGTGATACACGACTAATTTCAACTATTTGAAGTTTTTGTTTCAATTGAAATCTCCTTTAAAAATCTGATGGTTACTGAAAGTTCTTGTCTCGTCGAGCGGCAATATATTACCGCTAATCGGCAAATATCGTAATTTTTTCTAAAGAGAATTTATATGTTGTCGATACAGTTTCTGAGAGAGCCAGTTCATCAATTACCCCTCAGGTCTTGATGACTACTAAAACAAAACGTCGGAAATCCCGACAGCCAGCGCACGCTGGACTGAGAGTGTAGGAGAGACTTTATGTCTATGTTCGTTAATACCAATGTATCCTCATTGAATGCCCAGCGTCAGCTTTTTGATGTAAGCAATTCATTGAGTACTTCATTTGAACGTTTATCTTCAGGCTTCCGTATCAACAGCGCTGCTGATGATGCTGCAGGTCTTCAGATTACCGATCGTATGACCTCACAAATCGAAGGTCTAAACCAAGCCGTTCGTAACGCTAACGATGCGATTTCATTGTCGCAAACTGCTGAAGGCGCGTTGTCTGAGACAACAACAGCACTTCAACGTATTCGTACTCTAGCTATTCAATCACAAAACGGTATCAACAGTTCTGCAGACCGCGCAGCGCTTCAGAAAGAAGTATCTGCACTACGTACAGAAATTTCGCGTGTCGCCACAACTACTGAGTTTGCCGGTGTAAGCATTCTATCAGGTACATTCTCTGCTTCGTTCCTAGTAGGTGCTAATGCGGGTCAAACAATTTCAGTTAATTTGTCTACACCTACTTTAACCGCTGCGGGTGTTTCAGGTTTTGGTCCGTCAGGTCTTGGTATTGGCACTGGTGATGTTCTTACAGCGAGCGCAGCATCGTCAATTCTTGATAACGTAGACAGCGCGATTTCTGCTATTGGTAGCTTACGAGCTGATTTGGGTGCTTTGCAAAACCGCTTCCAGTCAACTATTCGTAACCTAAGCAATATCTCTGAAAACGTGTCGGCTGCACGTTCACAGATTAAAGATACAGATTTTGCTACGGAAACCGCTAACTTGACGCGTAACCAGATCATTCAGCAGGCAAGTACTACTGTATTATCTCAGGCTAACCAGCGTCCTCAGGCTGCTTTACAGCTTCTAGGCTAATCGCCATTAACGTGAAGTCAGGAGGTAGTGCTCTAGTTCACGTGCGTTCAAAGCTGGTCTTTTGAAGACCAGCTTTTCTAATATACCGACCTTTAAAACGCGTTATTCCCCTCATTTACACTATTCGTGCACGTAAAACTACCCTCTAACACTTTGGAATATATAGATTTTTAATTTATATCCGCCTTTTTTCTAAAAATTAGCAAAAAATACCTAAAGTAAAATTCGATCTTTGACGATAACTATTACAAAGGGGAGATAAACCATATTTCTTTTCTCTACGCTTCTAAATCTTATGTTTAAGAGCGTAAAAAGCACAGTTTGAATACAAGTTTTTTTAAATTAACTGTATTTAAAAGTTAGGAAAAACAGTGCGTTAAATCGAATAAAATTATTTGAAAAAATTACTAAAGTAAATTCAAGTAAAGGTCGATAAAAAATGGAGTTTGCTGATGAATGGTTAGAGCTGCTGACCGGCGAGATTAGAGCCAGGAGGTAGTGAGAGGTTTGAGGTTCTGGAACACCAAACCCACCGACCAGCAAAGAGAAGTAACTTCTCTACTTAGCAAGTTCCATTGGTAGTGTGCCAATGAAACGTCAGATTGAACTGACATGTAATTCAAAGCACAGGCTATGCCAAATATTTAAACTAATCGCGCAAATAATAAAACCAATAGCGCAACACTCGAAACTGTTAGGAGAGACCCATGAGTCTATTTGTTAATACCAACGTGTCATCTTTGAATGCACAACGTCAATTGTTCACTACCGGTAATAACTTGAGCACCGCGTTTGAACGTCTTTCATCTGGTTTTAGAATTAACAGTGCTGCAGACGATGCCGCGGGACTGCAAATTACTGACCGTATGACCTCGCAAATTCAAGGTTTGGATCAAGCGGTACGAAATGCTAACGACGGTATTTCACTAGCACAAACTGCTGAAGGTGCGATGGCTGAAACTACCACTGCTCTACAACGTATTCGTACGTTGGCGATTCAATCGCAGAACGGTATTAATAGCTCAGCTGACCGAGCGGCGCTGCAAAAAGAAGTTTCTGCATTGAGAACTGAAATTTCACGTATCGCAACAACAACTGAGTTTGCTGGTGTTAGTATTCTTTCAGGTGTGTTCTCTGCTAGCTTTTTGGTAGGCGCAAACTCTGGACAAACAATTTCAGTGAATCTATCGACTCAAGCATTAACCGCAGCAGGTGTTAACGGCTTCAGTGCTACAGGGCTTGGAATTATATCTGCCGACGTTTTGACCGCAGCGGGTGCGTCTGCTCTTCTTGACGATGTAGATGCAGCAATCTCTGCAATTGGTGGCCTTCGCGCAGATTTGGGTGCTATTCAAAACAGATTCCAATCTACGATTAGAAACCTGAGCAATATCTCAGAGAACGTATCAGCGGCAAGATCGCGAATCAAAGATGCAGACTTTGCCACCGAAACGGCAGAACTAAGCCGCAACCAGATTTTACAGCAAGCTAGTACTACTATCCTGGCACAGGCTAACCAGCGTCCACAGGCTGCACTTTCACTACTAGGTGGTTAATTAAAAGACGCTTGAATTTGGGAAGGAGTTGAGAGGCCATCCCCTGAAAAAGGATAGCGGCCGTAAGGCCGCCCCTTTGAGAAAGCGTCGACTAACAGGACTGAGAGTGTAGAAGTGTTGGTTGAGAGGCCAGTTTATCCTACTAAATACCTGCCAGCCGACAGAAACTGAATTTGCTCAATCTCCTAACGTGAGCAAATTGGCCGAGATTAGATAGTCTCGGCCTTTTTTTAGTAATACCGAAACATCCCGCCAATTTCAAACAAATTGCAGAGCACGACAATTTGCTCAAAATATACCATGCAGCATCAATGCCAATTTTAAATTTAGAGTAAAAGATTTCCGCCTGTCTTATTGATGAGACATACAGTAGCACTTACATTCCAATTCCTTCCTGTTCAATAAATAAGCTGATTCTGTCTTGCGTATGAGAAGTAGGTACTGCCGCTTTGTTGCGAAAAAGACAAACCGTCTTGAACGTTTTAACTCGTTTTAATCATTGCTCGATAAATCAACCGAATAAACGTGATCTTTTTAGATTTTTATAAATTTATTTGTCAACTAATTCAGAGGCTTACCTTTTTGCTTCGAAAAAAAATAAAAAAAACGAAAAAAAAACTAAAGAACCTAAAGGGTTGGCCGATACCAATAGTTGAGGGGTAATTTACTTTACTTTTAACAGAGGCATTAGCTCGGAGTAGTGACCAAGCTAATTTGAACTGGAAGGATTTGATCGTACCACATTGGTCGACGAGTCCCTAGGAGGTATTCCAATGAGTTTATTCGTTAACACAAATGTGTCTTCGATCAACGCACAACGTCAGCTTTTTGACGTAAATGATCGTCTTAACACGTCGTTCGAAAGATTGTCTTCAGGTTTTAGAATTAACAGTGCCGCAGATGATGCTGCAGGTCTTCAAATTTCTGACAGACTTACGTCGCAAGTTGAAGGCTTGAACCAAGCAGTACGCAACGCGAACGATGCTATTTCTTTAGCACAAACAGCTGAAGGTGCGATCAGTGAGATTACTACGAGCCTACAGCGTATTCGTCAGCTATCAATTCAATCGCAAAACGGCATCAACTCTTCTGCTGACCGTTTGGCGCTTCAAAAAGAAGTATCAGCGCTAAGAACTGAAATTTCTCGTACCGCAACGGATACTCAGTTTGGAAACGTAAACATCTTAGATGGTAATTTTTCAGCGTCATTCCTAGTGGGTGCTAACGCAGGTCAAACGATTTCAGTAAACCTTTCAACCGGTAACCTAGGCTCAATCACAGGGTTCAGCACAGCTGGTCTTGGCATAGATGGTGATAGCGTTGTGACTGCGTCAGGTGCTGCTGCGTTATTAAGTGCGGTTGATGCTGCAATATCTGGTGTTGGGGGCGTTCGTGCTGATTTAGGTGCGCTTCAAAACAGATTCCAGTCGACTATTCGTAACCTGAGTAACATCAGTGAGAACTTGTCTGCGGCACGCTCTCAAATCAGAGATACAGATTTTGCTGCGGAAACGGCTGAACTAACGCGTAACCAGATTATTCAGCAAGCATCTGTTTCAGTTCTGAGCCAGGCCAACCAGCGTCCACAAACTGCGCTATCGTTGCTTGGATAAGCTATAATACAATTAGCCTTAGTTGAGATGTAACGGGTGCTTGCTTAGGCAGGTTCCCGTTTTGTCGTTTCAGAAGGGGGGAGAAACGTGGAAATACCGAATATTCAAAATGGTCAGCCTTTTGCATTAAGTACAGCGATAGGTACTTCAACAGGTACAACACCAAATACAGCATCGTCGGTAAGAGACAGTTTAAGTTCACCTAAAGAAGTTAACAGTGACGCAAATCGTATAGATGAGCTTGCTAAGTCTTCTTCATCTCAAAGCAACAGCGTTGAGGTGGAAGATGAAAATTTATCTCAAGGTTTATCTGGACAAGTCGATAACCAAGGTGGAGAGAGGAATGTTGCTGACCTTGAAGAGGCGGTAGCAAAAGTTGAGTCATTTCTAACTGTTCAAAACAGGGATTTAACTTTTTCAATCGACGAAAATACCAATCGTTCGGTTGTGACAGTTAAAGATAGTCAATCTGGAGACGTTATTCGGCAGATTCCTTCCGAGGAGCTTTTAAAGCTTGCTGAAAGAATTCAGGAATTACAGCAGGATGTAGGGAATAGCGTAGGGGTGTTTATCAACAATCAGGTTTAATGAGGTAGGTTATGACTATTCAGTCGCTAGGTGTAGGTTCAGGTTTAGCTCTTGATGATCTTGTCCAGCAGCTTTTAGATGCTGAGAGATTGCCTAAAGAGGAAAGGCTCAACACAAAAGAAGAAAAGATCGAAGCAGAAATCTCTGGTCTTGGACAGATAAAGTCTAAGTTGTCAGATTTTAAAGATGCTGTCGATGACTTACGTAGCGATACTGATATTAACGGTCGAGAGCCTACAATCGTTAATCCTTCAGAAGATGACGACGTTTTATCTGCTGATGCGTCGAGCTCAGCATTACGCGGAAGTTATGATATTACCGTGCAACAACTTGCATCGGGAAGTCGCATAACTACAGACGCGGGTGCTTTCACTTCAAGTTCAGATCCTGTTTTAAGTTCTGGAACGGGTTCTTTGACCTTTAGCATTCCGGGTGGTGATTCATTTACTATCAACGTTGATTCTGGCACATCTCTTGTAGATCTCAGAGAAGCGATCAACAGCGCAGACGATAATTTCGGTGTAACCGCAAATATTATAGATACAGGTACTGCCGAAGGGCCTCGCCTGGTGTTTCTGTCTGAAGAGACCGGTGATGGCAATGATCTAGTTATCAACAATGATACAGGCGCTGCAGAACTAGACAGACTTTCAACTGCGGGTGGAACTAATAACATTAGCGCTGCTAACATTGAATCTGCCAAAAACGCAATTGCATTTGTTGACGGAATTGAAGTTCAAAGCCAGTCAAATAAGTTCGAAAACACAATTCAAAACGTCACTTTTGATGTTAACGAGATCTCACCCAAAGATAATGCGGGCAACTTTTTGTCGACGACGCTGAAAATCGGTTTTGACAAAGAAGGTCTTGAACAGAAAATTAGGGATTTTGTAGATAACTATAATGCGATTATTGACGAAATTGGAACGTTGACGCGCTATGGTGAATCTGAGTTGGAAGAAGATGGTGCGCTTGCTGGAGACTCATTGCTAAGAGGAATCCAGTCTGGACTATCATCCATTATTGGCGATAACGTGTCTACTTCACAGCTCGGTGGGTTATTCAGACTTGGTATAGAGCTAGACGAAGATGGAAAGTTAGAAATTAGTTCGTCAGACTTTGGAATTGGGTCTGGGGAAGACAGATTAAAAGATGCGTTGGAAGACAATTTCGACGATATCGCTACATTGTTTACAGACGAAAATGAAGGTATAGCGGTTCGCTTATACGATTTCGTTGATGAGTTTACGTCATCTGGAGGCCTTATTTCTCTGCGCGAAAAAACGGCGAAAGAGAATAGAGAGGGTGTTTATTCTGAAAGGGAAACTTTGGAGCTTCGTATGTTCAACTATGAGCAAATCTTACGAAGCAAGTACCTTAACTTAGACCAGACTGTGGCACAGTTGAATCAGACAAGCTCGGCATTATTAGCCGCACTATAACGTACGAGTTTCGGAGAAAGTATGTCTCTTAAAGGTATTAATGCCTACAAAAAAGGTAATTTAAAGCAAGATGTTGCCAATGCAGATCCTCACAAGTTGACCTTGATGCTGCTTCAAGGCGCGTTAGACAGGATTGCATATGCGAAAGGTGCAATGGAACGAAAAGAGTTGCAAGAGAAGGCAACATTTATTTCGAAAGCAACGGCCATTATTATTCACCTGCGCGATACGTTAGATGTAAAAGTGGGCGGCGAAGTTGCTGAAAACATGTTTGCCCTCTATGAATTTATGATCGAGAAACTGAACGAGGCTCATGTTAACAATGATATTAAGTTATTAGATGAGGTATCTTCACTGTTATCGCCGATTAGAGATGCTTGGGTGCAGATTCCCCAAGAAGCAAAAGAAGAGGCGTTTCGAGCGCAACGAGAAAGTAAGCAAGCGATTTGAACGTCGATAAGTTAAACCATTCATCTACACCTCTTTTCCTAAGCAAAGTTAACGCAGCAATTGCGGTTTGCGTGGCAGCAGAGCCTGCCGCGCTTTCAACTGAAACTTTCCATCATCTAATCAGCCTGCGACATTCGTTGGTTCTACGCGAGTTAAGCAGACTCTCTGGAAATGAACGCACTACCTTCGCTGAAAATGAACTAATTATTAATCAAGAGTTAGAAGAACTTGCGCTTAAGTTGAAGTTAGCTGCAAAAGAGGAGATAGTTGGCTTTTCAAGAGCGCAAAAAGCGGCAAAGAGATATAAAAAATAATGCTTAAAGCTATTAAATTCTACCTTTTAGATGATGAAGATAAACAAACATCACTAGAAGTTGAATCTGCGTACGCGATTAAAAAGAACAAAGAGAAAAGCCTAATAGCTTTCAAGCGCGTAATGCCGGCTATCTTTACTCAGCTCATTCGGGCGAGAAGTACATCCACCTCAGTTTTCGTTAACAAAGATAAAGAACTCGATATTGTCGACTTTAATAGCGGCAAGGTCTTTTACGGGGAACAGGTAACCGCAAGTATTCACCAACATGTGGACTCGTTTATAAGTTCTCCTTGGGTATTGGACAAAAACGGTTTTTCTCGGCAATTCAAGCCTATCGAAGACGATGCAGAAGTGTTAGTTGTACTGGGGTTGGCTCTTGGAATTCACCTACTTAAATTGGTAAATGAAACTAACTTCAAAAGTATCGTCCTTTACGAGCCTAATTTTGAATTCATACATTGCTCTATGCTCACCGGTGTTTGGCCAGAAATTTTCAAAGTTGCTGCAGAGAAGGGAGCGGCAATTTATTTTCAAAGCGAGTTAGACGGTAGTTCTGTATTAGAAGATTTAAGTGAATTAAAGCAGGTGAGTCCTTTTTCTTCAGTTCATTTTTATCAGCATTATCATAGTGCGAGCTTTGACTCAGTACTTAGAAGTCTATCTGGGTTAACAATTAAAGACGTGCAAAAGCGGCTATTTTCATTTTCTCCCTCGCAGCCATTTGACGACTATTTAGTTCCTTGGAGTCCGGTGGTTACATCGAATGATTGGGCGACCAGTAACCTTAGTAAAGACGTTTTTGATAAAAACATTGAAGCGTTTGCGAAGTATTACCCTGATATAGCTAAAGAATTCAGCGACTACAAGCCGGTCAAGTGGGAGCCCAAAGCTAATCAATCAGGTGAAGTAAACCTCTTCCATATAGAGACCTGCACACCGCTTTACGGTGACAGCCCAAAACGCGAGTCTGAACTAGCTTATGAAGCATTTGTGAAGCAGCCCAACCGCGATAACCTAATATTAGGCTACGCAGGGGGAAAACTCATTCATTATTCGCATCATAAAATGGTAAGGAAAATCCAAGAACATTTGGCGGGAATGGAAGAGGAAGAAAGTAAGCTACCGGAAACCGTTAAATCGATGCTCCTTTTTGGCATGGGAGCAGGATATCAGTTAGAAGCGCTCAATGACTCGCGAGATATAGAAAAACTCTTTGTTTGCGAACCCAACCGAGACTACTTTTTTGCTTCTCTGTTTGCGATAGATTGGGCGGCAATTCTGAACAAAGTTGAAGAAAAACGGCGCCGTATTTACCTTAACATCGGGGATGACGGAACTAACCTCGTACGGGACCTTTTAAGTCAATTCCACTCTATCGGAACACATATCATTGCCAATACCTACTTAACACTCGGCTATGATAACGAGGTACTTCTTCCTGCGGTTGATAAGCTAAGAGAAGACCTGCGTTTAATTGTCGCCATGGGGGAATACTTCGAGCATTCTCGCTTTGGCACGACGCATACGAAATGGGCGGTAGAAAATAATATAGGCTTTTATCGCAAATCTGGCGTGCCGGAGCTCAGTAGAAATTTAAGTGAGGTAGCGGTATTTATCGTCGGAAATGGCCCCTCTCTTGATAATTTACTGCCCCTTTTGAAGGAAGAAAGGGAGCGAGCTATAGTCATATCTTGCGGCACTGCCTTACAGGCAATGCACAGTAATGGTATTGTTCCTGACTTTCACGCAGAAGTAGAGTCGAACCGAGCGTCTTTCGATTGGGCATCGCGTATAGGCGATAAAGACTATTTAAAGCAGATCAATTTTATCAGCTGTAATGGTGTTCACCCTGATACGGTAAAGCTCTATAAAGACACCTTTCTCGCTTTCAAAGAAGGTGAGTCGTCAACGGTTTTTATGAAGGAACTCTTTCCAGAGTTAGAATTGCCATTCCTTCATTTTTCCTATCCTACCGTATCGAATTTTGTCATTAACTACGTGTTAGAACTGGGCTTTAAACAAGTTTATCTATTCGGCGTTGACTTGGGGATGGTTGATGTTAATCACCATCACTCTAAATCCTCAGGCTATTATAAAAAAGATGGCGGCGAACTGTTTAATCACGCAGAGCGCATAGACACTTCATTGGTAGTGCGAGGGAACTTTAGACCCTATGTAAATACCAAGTTTGAATTCAACATGTCAAAGTCGGTGATTGAGAAAACCTTATCTGCTTTCAGTGATGCCGACGTTTATAATTTAAATGATGGCGCAAAAATCGTTGGAAGTCCTCCATTAGAGCAAGACGCGTTAATTACTACTAATTCATTGGAAGACAAACAGGCTGCGATGAGCTGGATTCAAACTCAGGCTCATGTTCCTATTCCGGTAGCTGAATTCCAACAACGTTTTGCTAAACGGTTTAATCATGATGCGCTAATAGAGGACATCACCAATTTTAAAGCGCTATCTGACAAAGAATTTAATGGGCGCGAAGATATCGATAAACTGGTGTTCGATCAGCGCAAGTTCTTAGTCGAGGCGTATTTGCGTAAAAGCTCCATTTTATTTTTTTACTTCAATGGTACTTCGAATTACATAAACAGCATTTTCAGTAAATTAACGCATTTCAAAAATGACGAACTAGTGATGGAGAAATTCGAAGCTATTAAATCGTGTTGGCACAACTTTCTTGATGACGCGTTAACGAGTGTTTCGATGTATCCTGATGCTTTTGACTCTGTTTCAAGTTTCACAAGAGAAAGACAAGAGATCACCTTATCAGAATACGTAAAGAGTGAGAACGTAGGTTTTATTAGTGATTCTGCTAGCCATATTATTGAGACTCTTGGCCTAAACGAAAATGTTGATAACAGTCAACGTCGCTTTCAACTTGAATTTATCTCAAGTGCTGCTGATTTGAAAAAGCGCAAGCCTGAAGTTAGCCGAGCGGCATTCATAACAAACAAACCTGAACTCTTGCTAGAATTACACGAAGGTTTCAACACAGCGGAAACCGACGTTTTGGTATTCAGTCCCTTTAACAATTCGGATAAAAAAGGCGTGGAAAAATCCGTGTTTACTGCGGTACTCGCGCTAGTTTCGAGCAATAAACTGAAATTGGTGTTTCCTAAGCTTGAGAAAGAGGATTGGGGGAGTTTTTTCGATGATTACTTCCACAAGTTGTCAAATAGTATGACGTCTTTTGAAACGTACAGCATGTTTGCTTTAGCTTCTGAGCCTCTTGCCGATAAAGAGATGACCAATGAAGCCGGTGATAGATTTTGGTTATGTCCAAGACCGTTAGAAGCATCACTTTGTAAAACAAAGATCATTTTTAATAAAAAGAAGTCGTCTTAGCGTGAGCAAATTACTCAATCACCGTGCCACTAGCGTCAGAAGTAGCTAAACCGATATACGCTAACAGCAGAGACACTTATGAATGTAGCAATAATCCCAGCGCGAGGTGGTAGCAAACGCATTTTGCGAAAAAACCTCCGCCTTTTTTGCAATAAACCTATTATTGCCTGGTCTATAGAAGCTGCTCTAGCCTCAAAGGAATTTGATAAGGTTATTGTAAGTACTGACGATGACGAAATTGCGCAGTTTGCTATTGAAAAAGGGGCTTTCGTTCCGTTTGTTCGTCCAGCTGAATTGTCTGATGACCATGCGGTAACTCGCGATGTTGTTAATCACGCGTTGACATGGCTGGCCGACAACGAAAAACCAGCAAATTACTGTTGTGTGCTTTACGCTACCGCACCTTTTGTTACATCGGAAGACTTAGTGAATGCGTTTGCAAAATTAAAAAGTTCGAAGAAGGACTTCTGTTTCTCTGCAACAAGCTTTCCTTTTCCTATTCAACGTGCTTTCCATTTTACGCCGCAAGGTGATATTGAAATGTTTGATAAACAGCACATGAAAACACGCTCTCAGGATCTGCTGGAAGCCTACCATGACGCAGGGCAATTCTATTGGGGCAAGGCTGACGCTTTTCTAAAGAATTTGCCAATGTATTCTCATCACGCCACCGCGTTTCTGATGCCAAGATACCGCGTGCAAGATATCGATACCGAAGAAGATTGGGAAACCGCAGAGCTTCTATTCAGAGCGATCCAGTCTCGAGGGCTGTGAAAATGAACAACTCGATTACAGCGTTGGTGCGCGTAGACAGTGGTGAACACATAGGAACTGGCCATGTTATGCGCTGCCTTACACTGGCAAAGCTATTAAGAGCGCGCGGTAATTCAATATACTTTATTTCAAAGCCTCACAAGGGGCATTGTTTAGATGAAATCAGACGCGCAGATTTTAAGGTAATCGAGTTACCGACTTCCAACGCTCAAGAATACGCAGGAAACTGGTGTCCTCACGCTCATTGGTTAGGTGGAACAGAATCCAATGATGCGCGTGAGTCATTAGCGGCATTGCACCATACAACATTAAACGAGCGCGTTATTGTTGTTGTAGATCATTTTTCTTTGACTTCACAGTGGCACATTGCGTTAAAAGAAGCCCTAAATGCAAAAGTTGTCGTTATTGATGGGCTGGCCGACCGAACACTAAAATGTGATGTATTGATTGACCCTAATTTAGTGCTTGATGCTCAGAAAAAATGGGATGGAAAAATTCAAAATAATACTAAGCTCATGATCGGTCCCCAGTATTTTCCGTTGCGAGAAGAGTTTGCATTTTCCCCCCCTACATTGCCTCAAGCACTAAAGCGCATTTTTGTATGCTTTGGAGGAATGGATAAAGACAATGCCACTCTATTTATCTGCGAGCTGCTCGCAAAGTGGTGCATAAGCTTAGATGAACCTGTTAGCGTTGACGTCATCATTGGAGAGCATCACCCATTCAAGCCGCTAATACACGCATTTTGTAATCAGCACGGCTTTAAATTACATGTGCAAGCATCGAATGTTTCATTATTAATGGCGCAGGCTGACCTGGCAATTGGTGGAGGTGGCACCATGTCCTGGGAGCGTTGTAAAATGGCGCTACCGACCCTTGTTCTCGCTATTGCACAAAATCAAGTTGCGCAAGCGATCGCATTAGAAGAAAAGGGGGCCGCGGTCTATGTTGGGGACTACAGCACAGAGTCGAAGCGCTTAGAAAAAATGCAACAACGCGTTGTCAATGTGCTTGAGAATTTGCGATGCTCTCCAGATACATTGAAAACAATGTCACAAAGCGCGTTATCGATTATGGAAGCATACAACCACAATCAACCGTGGGTAGATGAAATTATCAAATAAAGGCAGGATGTGTTGAAAAAGGTAGTGATTATAGGTGGTGGCGGTAACGGCTTGGTTGTCGCACAAATCGTGCTTGATCTAATAAAGATTGGCGAGCCTTTAGAGCTAGTCGGCTTTTTGAATGACAATATTCCTGCAGGTGAACATATAGAGCGATGGCCAGTTTTGGGCGCGCCCCATGAATGGAAAAGTTTAGACGAAGATACGTTATTCGTTTATGCACTGTTGTCCGTGGGAAAAATGAAAGCCCGTGCAGAAAAGTTTAAGCGTCTCAACATTCCACAACACCGGTTAGCTACGCTGGTACATCCGTCAGCGAACATCGGTTTTAACGTTAAACTCGGTTGCGGTGTTGTCATTGCAGCAAATACTGTGCTTCAGCCCGGTACAAGAGTGGGTGACAACTGCTTTATTCGCGCTAATGCTAATTTAGGGCATGATGTTGCGGTTGATGATTTAGTCGATATAGGCCCTAATTCAACACTGTGTGGCTATGCACACATTGAGGAAGGTGTACAAATAGCGCCAAATTCCGTTGTGAGAGACAGCGTGCGTGTTGGAATGTACAGCACAGTGGCAGCAGGAGCAGCAATTTTTAAGGACGTTGCCCCTGAGTCTACCATGTTGGGAAATCCGGCTAAGAGGATTCGATAATGAAAACACAGCTCAAATTTAAAGGCTCGAGAAACTACCTCCATAGTACCGATTTTTATACGTGGTTTAGCACTGGAGTGTGTGAAGAAAATCAAATCGTAACCAAACTCGTGTTTAAACAATTGATTCATCGGCAGTGTGAGGTTTTGTTTGGGCAGCTCGAAGATGTTGTTGAAAAAAACATTGTTGGTACAGTTGAGCTTCTTGATAAGAACACACAAGAAAGAACGCGAGGGGTGATTGTTGAGACAGAAGGGCAAGTACAGGAATCCTACCCATTTGACGAAGATATACTAGTACAACGTGCTGATGTCATGTCTGATGAGCAGCAGGCGACTTCTTTTTTTCGTAACGACTGCACAACTGTAGAACTAGTGGTTGCCTTGACGAAAAAACTCCATAACACACTCTTTAGTCTAAAGACGGGCAAGTGGTTAGTGGGGCAGCTTAACTTTTTTGATGAACTGCCGATAGGTTATGAAAGTCTTTCAATTAAAACCACGCGGATAATGCAAAACAAGTTTTCAATTAACGACGTTGTTATCGATGGAAAACGTTTTGGAACCGTACAGTTCATTGTTGGAGAATAGCATGATAGGCATTAAAGCTATTTCAAGTTACATACCGAAAGAAGGTGTCGATAACTTCAAACAAGCAGAGACCTTCGAGGAGTCGGCATCATTTGTTGAGACTAAGCTTGGCGCGCGCTTTTTGCCAAGGTTAGAACAAGGTGATGACACCTCTGATATAGCGGTAAAAGCGGTTGATGCGTTGCTGTGTGAGTCTGATCTTGCCAAAGAAGACATCGATGCCCTTATTGTTGTAACACAAAACCCCGACGGGCAAGGCTTGCCTCACTGTGCGGCATTAGTTCATAAAAAGTTAGCACTACCTACTCATGTTGCGGCGTTTGACGTTTCACTTGGGTGCTCAGGGTATGTATATGGGTTATCGATTTTACAAGGCTTCTTAGCGGCTTCTGGCAAAAAGAATGGTGTATTGGTAACCGCTGATCCGTATTCAAAAGTAATTACAACGCCTAATAGAACAACCTCTATGCTGTTCGGCGACGCCGCTACTGCCACATGGATGGGTGAAAATCCACAGCTTGTGGTGTCAGACTGCTCATTTGGTACTGATGGAAAAGGCGCTGAACATTTAAAGGTTGAACAAGGCGAGCTTTATATGAATGGTAGGCAAGTTTTTAACTTTGCCTCGTTGAACGTTGCTCCTGCAATAAAAACGTTATTAGAAAAGAACGATTGGCCCGAAGAGAGTGTGGACGCGTTTATTTTACACCAAGGAAGCTTAGCTATTGTTGACGCCATAGCAAGACGCTTCAAAGGTAGTGAAGCTAAGTTTATTAAAGCACTGGAAAATACGGGTAACACCGTTTCTTCGTCTATCCCCCTAATATTGAAAAACTATTTGTCTAACGATAACTCAGCGCGACTCGTTTTAAGCGGGTTTGGGGTCGGGTTTTCGTGGGCCACATGCCTATTAAAGAGGAATGAAGAATATGTTAACTGAAGCAGATGTAAAACAAGCAATGACTGACTCTGGTGTGACTACTGATGTAAGCAACCTAGGCAGCGAACAAGCATTTTCTGAGTATGGGTTAGATAGCTTAGATCTATTCAATCTATTTGTTGAACTTGAAGGTAAGACTGGCGTTACTGTCCCAGATGAAGATCTCGATAAGTTAACGTCTATTAACGACGTGCTTGTATATTTTAATAAGTCTTAGCAGATGTATCCATTTAACGACCAAGTCTTCATCATTGCCGAGCTGTCTGCCAATCACAATAACGATTTTGATTTGGCCGTCGATACGATAAAGGCGATGGCGAAAGCAGGTGCCAATGCGGTTAAAGTACAAACATACACCGCAGATTCGCTAGCTATCAATGTTGATAATGACATTTTTGGAAAGCGCAAAGAAGGGCTGTGGAAAGGGCGTACTTTGTGGGATTTATACAAAGAAGCGTCTATGCCTTACGAATGGCACGAGCCACTGCAGAAAGTGGCTCAAGAGCTAGGCTTGGTGTTTTTTTCTAGTCCATTTGATGTAGATGGCGTGGCATTTCTAGAGCAACTGAACGTTCCCCTATACAAAATAGCCTCCTTTGAAATCACAGATATTCCTTTAATCAGGGCGGTAGCAAAAACGGGGAAACCCATAATTATTTCTACGGGAGTTGCTCAAGAGGCGGATATTTCCTTAGCATTGGAAACCTGTCATAGGGAAAACAACCATCAGGTAACACTACTAAAATGCACTTCGAATTATCCCTCCACTCTTGCTGATGCTAATCTGAAAACCATGGCCGATATGCGCGCTAGATTTGATGTAACTGTAGGTGTTTCTGACCATACCATGGGCTCTATTGTACCCATAACAGCTACCGCATTGGGAGCTAGAGTAATAGAGAAGCACTTCATTTTAGACAGATCGCTTGGTGGGCCAGATTCAGCGTTTTCGATGGAGCCTAGGGAATTTTCTGATATGGTGGAAAGCGTTCGCCAAGTAGAGCAGACTTTAGGTAAAGTCACCTATGCGGTAAGCGAAAAAGATAAGCTAAGACGTCGTTCGCTTTACGCCAGTGCACCCATTCAAAAAGGGCAGCCCTTTACCCACGATAATGTTAAGTCACTTAGAACTGGGTTTGGCTTAGCTCCGCAACATTTAGACGCACTTCTTAGTCGTGATGCGTCTAAACATTACAACATTGGCGAGCCTATATTAGAACTTGAAGTTAACTCGATAATTGATTAACAACGTCAATTGTCGTATCGACTATGTATTGCGCTTCTTCTTGCGTTAATGACGGGTAAAGAGGTAGCGTAATAGCATGGTGATAGTATTGTTCGGCATGCGGGTAGTCACCTTTTTTGAAGCCTAATTTTTGATAAAACGGCTGAAGGTGAATGGGAATGTAGTGGACGTGAGCAAAAATTCCCTTCGCTCTCAAGGTCTCTATAGCAATTTTATGCGTTTCAGAGTTCAACCTTGTGGCTCTTACAACGTACAAGTGATAGCTACTGTAGCAGTTACTTTTTACATCCAGAGGCGTGATATTGGCTTGATGTTCGAATGCATTGTCATAAAAAGCCGCGAGTACGTTTCTTTGCTCAACGAATTGAGCCAGTTTTGTTAGCTGACTTGTGCCTAGTGCAGCCTCTACATCGTTCATGCGGTAGTTAAAGCCCAATAGCACCTGTTGGTAGTACCAAGGTCCATGAGAAACTTCTGTCATTTCGTCCTGAACTGCCGTAACGCCGTGGCTTCGCATCAGCTGAATTTTTCGAGCTAACTCGCTGTTGTTGGTTAACGCCGCGCCGCCTTCCATCGTAGTGATTATCTTAACGGGGTGAAAACTGAAAACCGTAATGTCTGAATACTGACAGCTTCCAACTGGCTGATCGCGGTATTTCGCGCCAATAGCGTGAGAAGCATCTTCGATAATACGAAAGTGATATTTTTCAGCGAGCGCCGCAATAGCTTTCATGTCGCATGACTGACCTGCGAAATGCACGGGAATGACAGCTTTGGGAAGGGTCCCATGCTCTTTAGCCTGCGCTAACTTTGCGGCTAATGCACTTACATCCATATTGCCTGTTGTGGGCTCTACATCAACAAAGTCTACCTCGGCACCGCAGTAAAGTGCACAATTCGCAGAGGCAACGAAGGAGTTGGGGCTGGTCCATACCGTATCGTTTTTCTCTACTCCAAGAGCAAGGCAAGCAAGGTGCAGTGCTGACGTAGCGCTGTTAACCGCTACAGCATGCTTAGCACCGCTTTGCAGAGTCAGAGCTTCTTCAAATGCTGGTACGGCTGGGCCTTGCGTTAGCCAGTTGGATTTTAGTGAATTAACGACGGTGTTAATGTCATCTTCATCAATCGACTGACGTCCGTATGGGATCACTTATCCGCATCCTTATTACAGGAAACTATTTCCTCTACCGTGAGAAAATGTGGATTTGTATCAGATACATATTCGAAACCATCTGAAACTGGCTTACCTACTTCCTCCAGTCCGTTTGAAGTAAAGTTATTACTCCTGTGGAAGAACTTGATGGATGGTGCAATGACAAAGTGATCGTCATATTCGAAAGTGTGAAAGGCCATGTCGCCAGGGCACATCATTTCGTGAAGTTTCTCGCCAGGTCGAATACCCACTATCTTAATTGGTACACCTGGTGCCATGGCTTCGGCTAAATCGGTAATTCTAATTGACGGTATTTTGGGCACAAATATTTCGCCACCCATCATGCGCTCGAAATTCTTCAAAACAAAGTCGACGCCCTGCTGAAGTGTTATCCAAAATCGCGTCATATCTTTATGCGTAACCGGAATATGGTCAGTGCCTTCTTCAATGAGCTTATTGAAAAACGGAACAACCGAGCCTCTAGAGCCCACTACATTCCCGTATCTCACTACAGAAAATCGAGGTCTGCCCGCGCCAACCATATTATTTGCTGCAACAAACAGCTTATCGGAAGCGAGCTTAGTCGCACCGTACAAATTAACGGGGTTAGCTGCTTTGTCGGTCGACAGCGCGATAACTTTGCTTACCGAATTATCAATAGCTGCGTTTATAACGTTTTCAGCGCCATCGATATTAGTGCGGATGCACTCCGTGGGATTATATTCAGCAGCCGGAACTTGTTTCATGGCGGCAGCATGGATAACGTAGTCTACCCCTTGCATTGCGCGCGTAAGGCGGTCTTTATCTCGCACATCACCGATAAAGTAGCGCATGCAGGGAGCATTAAATTTCTGCTGCATTTCGAACTGTTTTAGCTCGTCACGCGAATAGATAATTAAGCGCTTGGGGTTATAGCGTGATAACAAATTTTCGGTGTATTTATGACCGAACGAACCTGTACCACCTGTTATCAATATAGACTTGCCGTCAAACATAGATCGCCCACGATTTTTATGATTATCGTTTAAATATATCATGTGTCGGCAACAATGCCATAAACCATTAGTTTTTAACGAGTCTTCCTTAAATAAAAAGTGAAATACTCAACAGTAACGATACCGTTGAGCCGTTGGGTATTCATTTTCATACTCTTTAAAAAAAACAGTCACTCGTTATTCTTCTGTCTATTTACTACACTATATTAAGTGAAAGTTTAATAGGGTAGCCTCATGATTAAAATAGGTTCCGATTCAGGTAACTCGCTTATTGGTCAAATCCAAGAAAAGCAAAATAACCTGTTTGAGAAGCTTGCCAGTGGTAAGAAAATTAACGATGCAACTGACGGCGCAGCGGCCCAGCAAATCATCGACCGGTTAACTTCAGAAGTAGAAGGCAACCGCCAGGCTATTAATAACGTTTACGACGGAATTTCGGTGGCGCAGGTGGCAGAGGGTGGTTTAGGCAGCATCAATGACGATGTAAACCGCATTCGCGAACTTACCTTACAATCTGGTAATGGTGTTTTAAGCAGTGGCGATCGCCGTGCTATCCAATCTGAAATAACACAGCTACAAGAGAATATCTCCCAAACCATTGAGCAGACGAATTTTGCTGGCAAGCCGTTATTATCTGAAAATGGCTCACTTGAATTCCAATCAGGTTCAAGTGCGGGCCAATCAATAAGCGTCAACACACAGGATGTTGCTGCTCAATTAAACGATGTACTGGCTATCGATATTACGTCGGGAACCAGCATTGAAGATGCGCTAGGTGCAACTGATGCTGCAATTGAAACGCTCGGTAACGCGCGAGGCGATTTAGGTGCTACCCAAAACCGTTTCGAAAGTGCGGCGCGTTCTCTTACTCAAGCTAACGTGAACACCGCTGAAGCGCGTAGCCGCATTCAAGATCTTGATTTTGCTCAAGCTGTGTCACAGCAGGCGTCAAACGATGTGCTTGGTCAGGCGGCGCTAACCGTTCAAGCGCAAGCGAATCAGCAGCAAAGTCAGGTTTTATCACTGTTGAGTTAAACCAACATGAATTAATTTTGCTAAAATTATTCGAAAGAAGCAGGGTAACCTGCTTTTTTTATTGATACATTTCCGAAAACAGCGGTTGCGCTCCGATCTTTTGTCGTTACAATTTATAAATGCGCTAAACTGTAAATAATAACAAAGCGTTCTCGGGGAATTGATGAAGAACATTTTGCTGGTTAGTGACAACCAGGAACTTATTCAAAACTTGGAAACTATCGTTACCTTCATGGGAGAATCGTGTCAATCGCGAGGCTTTAGTGATTGCGAACGGTATTTGCAAGATAGTGGGGCTGATGCTGTTCTTATTGAGCACATATCGCCAGCCATAGTCAGCGGACTGGTTGAGAAGTTTCCTCACATACCATTTGTAGCATTGGTTGAAAATAATAGCCAAGCATCAGCAGGTTGTAATCTCGTTAGCGTTATTGCAACGCCATTAACCTATCCCGTTTTGACCCAAGCTATCCATCGTTGCCAAGAATACTCAAGGCGCAAACCGAGCTTGTCTCGTACATCGGGAACAAAGACGCGACTGTTTAGAAGCCTTATTGGTAAAAGCGAACAAATACAAATAGTTCGTCGATTAGTTGAACAGGTTGCTCCAACTGATGCCACTGTCTTGATTCTAGGTGAGTCTGGAACAGGTAAAGAGGTCGTTGCACGTAATGTTCACTTCTTATCTGAACGCAAAGACGGGCCATTTATTCCGGTAAATTGCGGTGCCATTCCTGGCGAGCTGCTAGAAAGCGAGCTATTTGGTCACGAAAAAGGGGCGTTTACTGGCGCAATCAGCGCGCGTAAAGGCCGTTTTGAGTTAGCGGAAGGCGGTACGTTGTTTTTGGATGAAATCGGCGATATGCCGCTTCAGATGCAGGTTAAATTATTGCGCGTGTTGCAAGAGCGTACCTTTGAGCGCGTAGGCGGCAACAAGCCCCTTCAGTGTAACGTACGCATTATCGCTGCGACGCACCGCAATTTGGAAACCATGATCAGTGAAGACAAGTTCCGTGAGGACTTGTATTACCGACTCAACGTGTTCCCAATTGATAGCCCTGCACTTAGACAAAGAAAAGACGATATCCCCTTACTGCTCCAAGAGCTAAATAGTCGTATCCAAGGTGATGGGGTGGAAGGTGTGCGCTTTACCGAGCAAGCGATCGCCTCGTTAATGGAGCACGAATGGGCGGGCAACGTTCGTGAGCTGTCTAACTTGGTTGAACGCTTAACTATTCTTTATCCTGGTCAAATCGTTGATATCGCCGATTTACCTGAGAAATATCAATACGGTGATATACAGGCTTACGAGCCTGATTATCCCGAAGAAATTCTTGAGCGTGAAGCATTCAATGCACTCTTTGCTGAAGCGGCCGCGCAAGAGCCTGAAGAAGATCTTAACGAGCAAAGCCATGAGGGTTTGAACGGAATGGTTTCTTCATCTTTACCTGAGGAGGGGGTTAATCTCAAAGAGTACCTTTCTGAGTTGGAAGTAAACCTCATTCGACAGGCGTTAGACAATCAAGATTGGGTGGTGGCTCGAGCTGCCGACAAACTTGGTATGCGCAGAACAACGCTTGTCGAGAAAATGCGGAAGTACGATATTCAACGTACTGAAGAAGCGTAATGTCAGGTAATTGACGTTGCGCCTTCCTCTATAATTTCATCCTATCTAACTGAAAAATAAGTCAATGATGAATTGGCACATCTTCTGCTTTATCTAAGTCATAGTTTAACAGCGTCTGCAATTTGACGAGGGTAATATGGCTTTTGACAGCACACCACAATCAACTGAGTACTCAGCATCAAGCTATGCGTTAGAAAGTATTGATAATGCGATATCTCGTGATGAATACGACCCCTCAAGCAGTGACGATATTTCGTCTTTACGGTTGCAGGCGAGTCGACTTGAACACTTACTTCAGGTAATGCCTGCGGGCGTTATCGTTATAGACGGCAAAGGGATCGTACGCCAAGCCAATGAACAAGCGAAAGCACTGTTAGGTGAACCGCTGGAAGAGGAAGTGTGGCGAAGTATTATCACGCGCTCATTCAAGCCTCGCGCTGACGACGGCCACGAAGTCTCACTTGTTGACGGTCGCCGAGTGAAGCTTTCTATCACGCCATTAGAAAATGAGCCTGGGCAATTAATTGTTATTACCGACTTAACCGAAACGCGGCAGCTGCAAGCACGCGTGAGTCATATGCAGCGCCTGTCTTCTCTCGGAAAAATGGTGGCATCCCTTGCTCACCAAATTCGTACGCCTCTTTCTGCGGCCATGCTCTATGCGTCTAATTTAACGCGCAAAGGCTTGGGACAAGAAGCGCAAACTCAATTTGCAAACAAGCTAACTGACAGGCTTAAAGAGCTAGAGAGTCAGGTTAACGACATGCTGCTTTTCGCTAAGTCAGGGGAAGAACAAGTGGTCAGCCAAATTAGCTTGGGAGAGTTGTTTACTTCAATTGAAGGCAGTGCCCAAACCATGACGGCTCAAGCACAGCAAACGCTCACTTTTAGCGGCTTTGATAAAAACGTATCTATTACCGGTAATCTTACAGCGCTTCAAGGCGCGTTATTAAACCTTGTTCACAACGCGAGCCAAGTTACTCCGAAAGGGGAGTGCGTGCACGTAGAAACTGCAGTGTCTGGTGAACGTTTGCATGTGGCCATTATAGATAAAGGTCCTGGCGTACCGGATAAACTCAAAAACAAAATTTTTGAACCGTTTTTCACAACTAAAACTCATGGCACGGGCCTTGGCCTTGCGGTTGTTAAATCCGTCGTAAACGCCCACAACGGTTTGCTTAGCGTATCAAATATGCCAGAAGGTGGGGCGTGCTTTAGTGTGTCTTTGCCGTGTGTGGTGAACGCTCAATCTTCACAAACATTGACTCATGTTGCGTAGGTCATAGGAGAGAATAATGTCTAAAACTACCATTTTAATTGTTGAAGATGACGCAGGATTACGCGAAGCACTCCTAGACACCCTTCTGTTAGGTAACTATGAAGTTGTTGCCGCTGACTGTGCTGAAGAAGCGTTAATGGTGCTGTCTTCGCGCTCCGTCGATTTAGTGGTAAGCGATATTCAAATGGGCGAAATGAGCGGTTTAACGCTACTTAAAAGTATCAAAACTAAGTACCCCAATATGCCGGTGCTATTGATGACAGCCTATGCCACTATTGATGATGCCGTGCAGGCAATGCGCGATGGCGCTACAGACTATCTATCAAAACCGTTTGCCCCAGAAGTACTGCTTAATTTAGTGGGACGCTACGCGCCGGCTCAAAAAATAGAGTCACGCACGCCTATTGTTGCTGACCCTTCAAGCTTGAAGTTACTTGAGCTTTCTCGCAAAGTCGCGAAGTCCGACGCCACTGTGATGGTAATGGGACCAAGCGGTTCGGGTAAAGAAGTGCTGTCTCGCTATATTCACGATCAGTCGCCGCGAAGTGATGCGCCATTTGTCGCCATCAACTGTGCAGCCATACCAGAGAACATGCTAGAAGCGACCTTGTTTGGTTACGAAAAAGGTGCGTTCACCGGCGCAATCCAAGCTTGCCCGGGTAAATTTGAACAAGCCCAAGACGGTACGCTGTTACTTGATGAAATAACCGAGATGGATTTGGCGCTTCAAGCTAAACTGCTGCGCGTGTTACAAGAGCGGGAAGTAGAGCGTCTTGGCGGACGTAAAACGGTTAAGCTCAACGTCCGTGTTATTGCTACAAGTAACCGAGATTTGAGAAAAGCAGTGGATGCGGGAGAGTTCAGAGAAGATTTGTACTATCGCTTAAATGTATTCCCTATCGAGTGGCGCCCACTTTCGGAACGTCCGGGTGATATTGTCCCTCTTGCCGAACACCTGGTTCAGCGTCACGCTAGTTCTCAAGGGCTGGGTACTATCAGGTTAAGCGCAGCAGCACGCAATAAGCTGTCGCAATACAGCTGGCCAGGGAACGTTCGCGAACTAGAAAACGTGGTTCAACGGGCGCTTATTTTATGTGAACACAATGAAATCGACGCCAGCGATTTAATGATTGACGAAGACATGACGGCACCTGTTGAAACACTGCAAGAGCATGTTGAAGAAAATAGGTTAGGGTCTGAGCTTCGTTACCAAGAACACCAAATTATCCTCGATACATTGGTGTCGTGTAACGGCAAGCGTAAAGATGTGGCAGAAAAGCTCGGCATTAGTCCAAGAACCCTTCGTTACAAATTAGCGCGCATGCGCGAAGACGGTATTGAAGTGCCCGCATAAGGTCGCTTTCTACACTTTCGGTTTCCTCGTCCTTATCCGTCGCCTCCGTAGTAAAGAAGGCGGCGGTTTTTTGTTGCTCACACTAAGTCAAACGCCATAAATTTGGCTAACCCTCTTATTTTTTATTTATCTTATTGATATGTATGGATTTTTAAAGTTGGCAAGCCCTTTGCTAAATCCCCTCTATAAATAAGTTATACGCCGATGTTCAGGCGGTCTCGAAAAAGCACTAGGAGTGGTTATGGACGTTAAAGCCAATAGTTTGTATCAAGAAATGCAGAACATGATTGGGCAAACTCGTCTTCAAGTTAATGAGCCTCAACAGCAGCCGCTTAGTGAAGTTAATAGCTCGGCAAGTGATTTCTCGACCATGCTAAAGAATGCGGTAGATGGTGTAAACGGCATGCAGCTCGAATCTAAAGATGCGCAGCAGCGTTTTGAAATGGGCGACCCTAACTTAAGCCTAGCTCAAGTTATGCTGACGAAAGAAAAGGCGGGCATTGCTTTTGAAGCCACTGTTCAAGTACGTAACAAAGTACTTGAAGCCTATAAAACAATAATGAATATGCCGGTGTAGGTGGAGTAGGTTATGGCTGAAGCTACAGGTACAAACCTTACGGTTCCTGATCAAAATCAATCAGTGGACAATGAGCCAGAAAACAAATCTGGTTTTATGGACACTTTAGGTAGCGCAGATATGATGCGCCAAATGGCCCTTGTGGTTGTTTTGGTAATCTGCGTCGCCATCGCTATTTTTATTCTTATCTGGTCGCAAGAACCTGATTACCGTCCACTTGCGAAAATGGAAACCCAAGAGCTTATTGAAACCCTCGATTATATGGATGCGAACCAAATCGACTATAAGCTTGAAGGCAATATTGTTTACGTAAGAAGTGACGAATTCCAAAACATCCGTTTAGGCATGACCCGCCAAGGGTTAACAAAGGCCTCTGATGCCGGTACCGATATCATTATGCAGGATATGGGGTTTGGTGTGAGCCAGCGTGTTGAGATGGAACGTCTAAAACACGCCCGCGAGCAACAAATCGCGGCTACCATCGAAGATATCGCGAGTATTCAAAAAGCCCGTGTCTTGTTAGCTATGCCTAAAGAGAACGTATTTGCGCGAAGAGAGAAGAAAGCGTCGGCAACCGTTGTGCTAACGGCTAAGCGCGGTGCCGTTATTGCAGGTGAAGAGGTTGATGCTGTTGTCGATATCGTTGCGTCTGCAGTGCAAAACATGGAGCCGTCTAAGGTAACCGTAACAGACAGCAATGGTCGTCTGCTTAACTCAGGCTCTCAAGATTCTATGAGTGCTCGTGCCAGAAAAGAATACGAGATTGAGCGCCAGCGTGAGCAAGAGTACTTAGAAAAAATTGACGCGATACTGATTCCTGTATTGGGCATAGGTAACTACACAGCACAAGCTGACGTTACCATGGACTTTACAGCTATGGAACAAACACAGCGTAGCTACAATCCTGATTTACCTGCGGTTCGCAGTGAAATGATAATGGAAGAAAACAGCGTAGGTGGCGGTGTTGGCGGTATTCCTGGTGCACTGTCTAATCAGCCTCCGTTAGATTCTAATATTCCAGAAAATGCTGTGGGCGGTAGTCAGCAAACTATGCCTGGCCGCACAGCGAAAGAATCAACACGCAACTACGAACTTGATACCACTATCAGTCATACCAAGAAACAGACAGGGGTTATCCGCAGATTAAGTGTGTCGGTTGCCGTAGACTACACCCAAGTTGCGGGTGAAGACGGCGCCATGACGCCAACGCCTCGCAAACAAGAAGAAATTTTAAATATTCGCAGACTATTGCAGGGCGGCATTGGCTTTGACGTTACCCGCGGTGATTCATTAGAGGTTGTTAGCGTTCCCTTTACTCGCATGGATGCTGGTGAAATTGAAGATGCGCCTTTGTGGGAGCAGCCTGGATTTCTGCCAATTCTTAAGCTAGTTGTAGGTGGCTTGGTTATAATAGTACTTATTATCTTTGTAATTCGGCCTATGCTGCGTCGTCTTATCAACCCAGATGAGTCGAACGACGCCGATGAGTTTGATGCAGACGAGGGCTTAGATTTAGGCGATGACACCATTAGCATGTTAACGTCTGACTTTGACGAAGGACAGGTAGGCTTTGCGCCAGATGGTTCACTCATGCTGCCTGACCTGCACAAAGATGAAGATGTACTTAAAGCCGTACGTGCCCTTGTGGCCAATGAACCTGAGTTATCAGCCCAAGTAGTGAAGGGCTGGTTAATGCAAGACGAGTAGTGAGATAAGATTATGGCTGAAGAACTTGCCAATGTTGACGAGCCGTCATACGACGTCAGTAAATTAGAAGGCGTAGAAAAAGCGGCCATCTTGCTGCTGAGTCTTTCTGAAGAAGACGCCGCCCAGATATTGAAACACTTAGAGCCCAAGCAAGTACAAAAGCTCGGTACTGAAATGGCAAAAGTGGACGATATGACGCAAACCAAAATTACGGCGGTTCATAAGCACTTTATCGAAGAAATTCAGAATTACAGTACCATTGGCTTCCAAAGCCAAGACTTTGTTAAACGTGCGCTAACAGCCGCGTTAGGTGAAGATAAGGCCGCAAACCTAATTGATCAAATCCTGATGGGAAGCGGTGCAAAAGGCCTAGACTCATTGAAGTGGATGGACTCTAAGCAAGTAGCCAGCATTATTCGCAATGAGCACCCGCAGATTCAAACTATCGTATTGTCTTATTTAGAGCCTGAACAAAGTGCTGAAATATTGGCGCAGTTCCCTGAAAAAGTGCGACTCGACTTGCTAATGCGTATAGCAAATCTAGAGGAAGTTCAGCCGGCTGCACTACAAGAGCTGAACGAAATCATGGAGAAACAGTTTGCAGGTCAAGCGGGTACACAAGCAGCCAAAATGGGCGGCTTGAAGTCTGCAGCGAACATTATGAACTACCTAGATACCGCGATAGAAGGTCAATTGATGGATGCTATTCGCGAGCAAGACGAAGAGATGAGCCAGCAAATTCAAGACCTGATGTTTGTATTCGACAATTTAGTCGATGTAGACGACAAGGGTATTCAGGCCATATTGCGCGAAGTACAGCAAGACGCGCTGCTTAAAGCCATTAAAGGTGCTGACGAAGAGCTTAAAGACAAAATTATGCGCAATATGTCTAAGCGTGCTGCTGAAATGCTTAATGATGATTTGGAAGCGCTCGGTCCTGTGCGTATTAGTGAAGTGGAAACAGCGCAGAAAGAGATCCTTTCTGTTGCCCGTCGACTTTCTGACTCTGGTGAAATCATGCTTGGTGGTGGCGGTGGCGAAGAGTTCCTGTAGGAACGCTAGTCCCGTCACTCATTTAGCCTAGGTAAATATATGACTGCCAAAAAAAGTTTCAGCGAAAACGAAGTAAATGAAGCTAAAAAATGGGACCTACCTTTCGTTGATGACCCCACTGCACCCCGAGAAAACGAGCCGACCAACGCGTTAAACAAACGTTCAGATTGGAAGTATGAACCGCCTGAAGTTGAGGAAGAGATTAAGCCGCCTACCGCTGAAGAAATCGAAGCTATACGTCAGGCTGCTTATGATGAAGGTTATCAGGAAGGCAAAGAAAAAGGTTTTGAAGAAGGAAAAGCGCAAGGCCTTGAAGCAGGTTTAGCGGAAGGTAGAGAGCAAGGTCACACCGAAGGGCTTGAACAAGGGCTTGAAGAAGGCCGCCAGCAAATGACGGCACAAGCCGAAGTGTGGCAAATGCTTGCTGAAAAATTTCACGACCCACTCTCGCAAGCCAACGATGAAACCCGAGATCAATTGGTAAAACTCGCCGTTACTCTTGCAAAAGCAGTTATTAAAACAGAGGTAAGTACTAACCAACAGGTTATAATGCAGGCGTTAAGCGAAGGTATTAAAGCGCTACCAATTAATCAAGCTGACTATCAAATTCATATGAATCCTGAAGATATTGAATTGGTAAAAGAGCATTTTGGTGAAGAGGAAATGACCAAAAAAGGCTGGAATTTGGTTGAAGCACCAGCAATGGAACGCGGTGGCTGTGACATTACCACTGCGCAAAATGCCGTAGATGTGTCGATTGAGCGTCGATGCCGCGACGTTATCGATAAGTTTCTTTTAAACCAAGGTTTATCTAATGACTAGCCCTTGGCATGCCCATTTTGAATCACTTACTAAACAAGTGACATCGCCACCCGTTGTTGCGGCGGGAAAATTAGTCCGGGGCATAGGGCTTACCCTTGAAGCTGTAGGTTGCCAGCTGCCGGTGGGCAGTCAATGTTTAGTGCAAACCATCGAAGGCGAAATAGAAGCTGAAGTAGTTGGCTTTGGTGATGATATTACCTATTTGATGCCCACTGAAGCGGTTCGCGGTATTGTGCCAGGGAGTCGCGTTATGCCGTTAAACCGGCAAAGCGGTTTGCCGGTAGGTATGGGACTGTTGGGTCGTGTGGTCGATGGCAACGGTCAGCCCCTTGACGGACTGGGTGAAATCAATGCCGAAGCGCGAGCTCCCACCACGCGTCCTCCTATGAACCCGCTCATTCGCCGTCCAATCAACACCCCTATGGATGTTGGCGTACGTGCCATCAATGCGTTAAATACGGTTGGCGTTGGTCAGCGTATGGGGCTTTTTGCAGGAAGTGGCGTGGGTAAAAGTGTGCTACTTGGCATGATGACCCGAGGCTGTGAAGCCGATGTGGTCGTGGTTGGGCTTGTAGGTGAGCGTGGCCGAGAAGTAAAAGAGTTTATCCACGAAATACTGACAGAAGAAGAACGCCAACGGGCGGTTGTAGTGGCAGCGCCAGCCGATACTTCACCGCTTATGCGTTTAAAGGGCTGTGAGACGGCGGTAACTATCGCTGAATATTTTCGTGATAAAGGCATGAAAGTACTGTTGCTGATTGATTCGTTAACTCGCTATGCCATGGCGCAGCGCGAGATTGCATTAGCTGTGGGTGAGCCACCGGCCACAAAAGGTTATCCGCCTTCGGTGTTTGCTCGGCTGCCCGCACTAGTAGAACGTGCAGGTAACGGCAGCGAACGACAGGGGTCTATAACGGCTTTTTATACGGTGCTAACCGAAGGTGACGATTTGCAAGACCCCATTGCCGACGCCGCTCGCGCTATTTTAGATGGTCACGTGGTGTTGTCGCGAACCCTTGCCGATAGCGGTCATTACCCTGCTATTGATATTGAAGCGTCAATAAGCCGTGTAATGCCAATGGTCGTGAGCGAAGAACATCAATTGATGGCGCGTCGTATTCGACAAGTTTATTCAAACTACAAACAAAACCAAGACCTCATTTCTATTGGCGCTTATGCGAAAGGATCAGACCCGCGTATTGATCTGGCTATTCGCGCAGAGCCTGCAATCAACGCTTTATTGCAGCAAGGGATGAAACAAGTCATACCGTATGACGAGAGCTTAGAAGGCATGGCTGCACTGGCTAAAGGGCTAGGACAAGGCTAATGTATAGTGCTGCAATGCAAGTTAGCTTGCCTATGATCCAGAAGTCGTCAACTTTCCTAAAGGTATCGCACAATGTCTAAACAACTAGAACGTTTAGCCGAATTCGAGCGCGAAAAAGAGCAGCGAGAAGCCCGATACTACAAACAGGCCCAACAGAACGTTAATCAGCAAAAGCAAAAGCTAACCAGTCTTGAGCAGTACCGCATTGACTACATAAAAGGTATTCAACAAACCGGTCAAGCAGGTGTTACCGCCACCTATTATCAGCAGCATTTATCCTTCGTTGGAAAACTGGATAAAGCGTGCGAGCAACAGATGCAAGTGATTGCTCGTGCACAAATGGCTGCGGATCAGCGAAAGCAACTGTGGCTAAAGCAACAACAAAAAGTGAAAGCTGTTACCTTGTTGCTAGATAAGAAAAAGTTAGCAGAGCAGAAAAAAGAAGCCAAAGCTGAGCAAGCCATGATGGATGAGTTTGCTACCCAACGATTTTTCAGAGCTAAGCGCTCGCCTTTCTGATAATTAGTCGAGCCTCTGCCACTTTGGCTCAACCCTTGCAAAAACCATTTCATAATGTACTAGCGCGACGTAATTACTTTGCAATCGCTACTACGGTAAATCATCGTTTCTTTGAGTTTCATCACACAGTATAGCGTTTGAAATTCAGCGAGGGCGACTAAGGGCCGTAGCGAAAAATCATAGCGATACATGCTGACTAAGTAATGCTAAGTGATTGTAAATAAAGTAAGCGTTGGTGGGTTTGCGATGAAATGGCATCAAGTTTTTTGTAATAAAACGCCACGTGAATCATTCGCATCACGATACGTCTTCTTGGTGAAAGACGATTTAAATGTAGGACGGTAGGACAATATGCAACAAGTTGCCGCACATAAAACAGACATTGCCGCATTACCATTCTCTGCTTCTGGTACGGCGAAAGCCGTTGGAACGGGTATCGGAACTCAGCAACAAGCGAACAATGAAAATAACCAAGCATTTAACCGACTTTATCAAGACGCGAAAACGACCAAGTCAGATTTTGTTTTAAACGAAAAAGAAGATCAGGTTGCTCAATCTCGAACAGCAAACCGTTCGGACAGAGCGGCTCCCCAATCTTCAGTATCCAGTGACACGATCAAAAATGGTAAAGACCGCGATGCGGGACATACGGATTTACCTGTTCGTGACGAAGTGACAGATATTCCAGCTGAGTCTGAAGCTGACTCTCATAATGCAAATCAAGAAGAAAATGCAACGCTTGGTGCACACGAGGTTGCGCAAGGTTCAGCAACGACAACGCAGCCTTCAACTGACGGTGAAAATACCAATCTCGTTATTGACGACGCTGAAGGCGCCGTTGAACAAAAAAACGTGACCGACGCCCAGTATGTCATTGGAGAAGGCGGCGGGAAAGATGCCGAGGCTGGCGTTATAACCTCACCTGGCACGCCAGACGGAAAGCCAAGCAAAGACGACGGCGAGCCAGACTGGATTGCCTACGTTGAGACGGTAGCCAATCGTTTTGGAAAAAGTGATGAATCTTCAGGTGAATCAGGTACCACAGAAGATAAGGGTATCTCTGAAGCTGCAGGCGAGGCAGTTAACGTCGTATCTATAAAAGAAAGCGGAAAACTTTGGAAGCTTCCGGAGGATGTGGATGCGAGCGATATGCCATCGGTCATGGCTCATCTGTTGTCGCAACTTAATAGTAACAATGATGGTGAATTAGCCATCGAATCCCTGTCGTCTGAAGCACAACAAACACTCACTGCGCTAACTTCACTTCTTATTGGTGGCAACGCTAACAATCAACAGAGTGGAAGTGATAGTGAAGCGAACAATGCGTCTTCAAATGCGCAAACCGATATCAATACTAATTCAGATAAAAAAGTAAAAAATGACAATGAGCTTTCAGCATTAATTGCCAAGCTCATGCAGACTGATAACACAGAAAATCCTGAACAAGGTCTAGCGTCAGACACTGAAGCCGCAAATGCATTAAGCGGTATGTTAGAAACGTTAAATGGGCTATCTGAAAGCGGTAAAAAATCGGCCGATGAATCGCTCGTACTAAGTCTACTAGCAGATGAACTTAACAATATTCAGGCCAAATCTCTTGGTGACAATCTCGCCGAGGCTCAAGAGTTATTGGCCGAGTTAACTTCAGAGGCAGCTGTTGCCGGCAGCGTGGCGGTAAATACAGCAGCGTCAAACGACGCTAAATCAGTATCGTCTGAGGGGCTGTCAAACGTTGATAACAGCGGCGAGCAAACCAAGGTAGTTGATTCTTTTGGTGCTACAGAAATTTCAAGCGACCTGCTTTCAGCGATAAGTGAGCTATCGCCACAAAGCGCGCAAAAGGCAACAGAAGCGTTTGCAGAGCGTGTAGTCGCGGCTCTGCCTGGTGGTGCACAGCAACAAGCGGTGAAGGCTAACATTATCGCTGGCATTAACGAGTTTCAGCAACAAGTCCAGCAAGGTAGAGAGCCTGGCATTGATTTATCAACTATTGTTGCCGATGCCGCAAAAGATGCTGCGGTAAGTGCTGATGTGGTTGCTTCAATGACAGCGCGTGTAGACGGTCAAGCCAGTCAATTCTTAAATTTGATGACGCAAACGCAAGCAAGTGCTCAACACGCTATTGCTGGATTGGTTAATCCAACTGAATCGGTTATGCAGGAAAACTCTCAGCTTCGCGCTGAAGCGTCAAAAACTCAGCAGCAGTTTGAAGGTTTTGATAAAGCGGTCAATATTCATAAGAGCGACGGCCAGCAGCAGCTTAGTGAGAAAATTCGCTGGATGGTTAATGCGCGAAATACCATGGCTGAAATTCGCTTAGATCCTCCCGAGCTTGGCAGTATGCAGGTGAGAGTAAATGTGGCGGGTGACGCTGCAAGCGTCAGCTTTGTTGTGCAATCACAGCAAGCTAAAGATGCGTTGGCCGATGCTATGCCTAAGCTAAGGGATATGCTTTCAGAACAGGGTATTGAGTTAGGCGACGCCCAAGTTAGGAAAGATAATTCTTCTGGTCAAGAAAATGGCCAGCAACTTGCAGGAAACAGTCACCAAGGTCAGGGAGCTGGGGATCGTGGAGAAAATGACGGTGTAGACGACACGGATGGCATGCGGGTTATTGAGCAGTCGATTTCGCGCGCGGACAAGGGCGGCATAGACTTTTACGCTTAACCACATCCCGTATGAATTATTACCAATAGGTCGCATAGAGAGAATACGTAAACGCTGCTATGTTTTGAATGAAAGGAGTGAGCAGTAGGTGATATTAGAGGGTAATAGGAAGCGTGAAGATGCAAAAAATTACCCGTACACATATTGTTTTCCTCAAATAATGGCATTGCCATTTTTGACGGAACCTTGATAATACGTTTTTTCCGAGCATTACTGACGAGTTACACATGGCTGAAGAAGAATTACAAGTAGAAGAAGGCGGTAAAAAGAAAGGCAAAATGATGTTGATCATCATTATCGCTGTGGTTCTTTTAGGAGGCGGTGCAGCTGCCTATTTCTTATTGTTCGCAGGCGGTGATGAGCCAGCAGCCGAACAGCTTGCCGAGACTGATGCCGCAGCAGCGGCTGCGAGTGCACCAGCATCAGCAGCAGGGAAAGCTGAAATGGGCACTGCGCTTTACGTAGCGATGCCGCGACCTTTTGTTTTTAACGTGCCGGGCGCAGGAAGAGACAGGTTGGTTCAGATAAAAGTGCAGTTGCTTGTGCGCGGTTCTGACAATGAAGAGTTGGCGAAGACGCATATACCGCTAATTGAAGGGACATTACTACAGGCTTTTAGTACTTCAAACGCAGACGATCTGGTTACCGAAGCCGGTAAAATTGAGCTTCGCGAGCAGGCAGTAACTGAAGTACAAAAAGCATTAAAGGACATTACGGGCAGCGATGTAGTTGAGCGCGTATTGTTCACTGGGTTTGTCATGCAGTAATGCATTGACTAAGTAAGGTAGAAGACGGTGAGTGATTTATTATCTCAAGATGAAATCGATGCCCTATTACACGGGGTAGATGATGTAGAAGAAGAAGAGGTCGGCGGCAGCGACTCTGATGCTTCTACGCTCGAGTACGACTTCTCCTCGCAAGACAGAATTGTGCGTGGGCGTATGCCTACGCTTGAAATAGTTAATGAACGTTTCGCACGTCACATGCGTGTGAGTTTGTTCAACATGATGCGACGTTCAGCTGAAGTATCGATTAACGGTATTCAGATGATCAAGTTTGGCGAATATATTCATACGTTATTCGTTCCAACGAGTTTGAACATGGTGCGTTTCCGTCCGCTTAAAGGTACGGGGCTTATCACCATGGAAGCCCGCTTGGTATTTATTCTGGTAGACAACTTCTTTGGTGGTGATGGTCGCTATCATGCGAAAATTGAAGGCCGGGAGTTTACGCCAACGGAGCGCCGTATTATCCAGATGCTGCTTAAAATAATCTTTGAAGATTATAAAGAAGCCTGGGCACCAGTCATGGATGTGTCGTTTGAATATTTGGACTCAGAAGTAAACCCTGCGATGGCGAACATTGTGAGCCCGACCGAGGTGGTGGTCATCAGCTCGTTCCATATCGAACTAGATGGCGGCGGTGGCGACTTCCACGTGTCCTTGCCATACTCAATGTTAGAGCCCATTCGCGAATTGCTTGATGCAGGTGTTCAAAGCGATAAAGAAGATACAGACTTACGTTGGAGTAAGGCGCTTCGCGATGAAATCATGGACGTTAAGGTGGCGTTAACTACGCATATGCTAGACGTTGATGTACCGCTTCGCGATGTGATGGAGTTTAAACCTGGCGATATCATCCCTATGGAGATGCCAGAAACCATCACAGTATTAATTGAAGATTTACCCACATTCAGGGCTAAATTAGGTCGCAGTCGCGACAATTTGGCACTGAAAATTGTAGAGAAGATTGCAAGACCGACTTCAGTGAAGTCTGAGCTACAGTTATTAACCCGCGGTGGGCGCATTATTGATAATGACGCAGAACTGCAAGTACTCGAAGAAGACCTGTAAGGTAGAGGGGAGTTCCCATGAGTGAAGACGGTATGGACGATTGGGCAGCGGCAATGGCCGAACAAGCCGAATCTGAAGCGGAACAAGAGGCTGGCGATAACGAAGACGTACAAGTTGCTGAACTTGACGAATTAACTGACGACGCGCCGATTACGCAAGAAGAAAAGAAAAAGCTAGATACCATTCTAGATATACCTGTGACTATTTCGATGGAAGTCGGTCGTAGTCAAATAAGTATCCGAAATCTGCTACAGTTGAACCAGGGTTCTGTGGTGGAGCTGGATCGTGTTGCCGGTGAGCCACTAGATGTATTAGTTAATGGCACGTTGATTGCTCATGGAGAAGTAGTAGTGGTCAACGACAAATTCGGTATTCGATTAACGGATGTTATTAGTCAAATTGAGAGAATCAAGAAGCTCAGATAAAACTTCTTATAAAGCAAGGGGTTGCGCAATGCTGCCCCTTTTATTTAGCCAGATAGCCGTCGCGCAGTCGACCCAGTCAATCACCAATCCCACGTCGGTACTGTCAATTTTCCTTTCTTTACTTGTCGTTGTTGGCGTCATTTTCGCTCTCGCTTATGTGATGCGTCGATTTAATGTCACTGCGATGGGTGGAAATCAAATGAAAGTCGCGGCCAGCATGGTTGTTGGCGCAAAAGAAAAAATCATGGTGATTCAGGTAGGTGAAGAGCAGCACCTCATTGGTGTAACCAGTCACAACATCTCTCATTTAAGCAAATTAGATAAGAATCTCGATGTGCCTGTGAAAGGTGTGAACAAAACCACAGGCGAGCAACAAAATGGTGCCGATGCGTTTAAACAAAAACTTGTTGCTGCCATGGCGGGAAAGCTCAACCCGAATATAGAAAAGAATAAAACAAAGGAAGAGTCTAGAGATGCGTAAGTTTGCCTGGCTACTTTTAATACTGCCCTTATTACTTCTCGTTGAGCCCGCCTATGCTCAACAGGGGATTTCTGCAGTCACGGTGACAACCAATCAAGATGGTTCTCAAGACTACACCATGACGCTTCAAGCGCTGTTTATCATGACAGCGCTAAGCCTTATTCCTGCGTTTATCATGATGATGACCTCTTTCACGCGTATTATTGTGGTGTTGTCTATTTTGCGTCAGGCGATTGGCTTACAACAATCACCGTCAAACCAGATACTCATTGGCGTTAGTTTGTTTCTATCCATGTTTATTATGGCGCCGGTGTTTGAAGAGGTGAACGAGCGAGCTTTACAGCCCTATCTTAACGAGCAGCTCACCAGTTTAGACGCTCTTGAGCAAGCCAAAGGCCCTATGCGCGCGTTTATGCTTTCTCAAACACGGGTAAAAGACTTAGAAACGTTTGTACGAATAGCCGGAGACGAAGGAAAATACGCTGACACCAATGAAGTACCGCTAACCATCCTTATCCCCGCATTTGTAACCAGTGAACTTAAAACCGCGTTTCAAATCGGTTTTATGCTATTTATTCCCTTTCTCATCATTGACTTGGTGGTAGCGTCTATATTGATGGCTATGGGTATGATGATGCTTTCACCTATGATTGTATCCTTACCGTTTAAGCTCATGTTGTTCGTGTTGGTTGATGGATGGAACTTGATTTTCGGCACGTTGGCGACCAGCTTCGGCATGGGCGTCTAGGAGGGCTTATGTCACCAGAAGTCTTTGTAGAAATACTGCGAGAAGCCATGTTCATGGTTATTGTGTTGGTATCTGCGGTGATTGTTCCAAGCTTGATCGTAGGTCTAGTTGTTGCTGTTTTCCAGGCGGCGACAAGTATCAACGAACAGACCATGAGTTTCTTGCCCCGCTTGCTTGTTACGCTTCTCGCATTGAGCTGGGGAGGCAACTGGTTGGTGCAACAGCTTATGGACTTTACTTTCAGAATGGTTGATATGATCCCGCAGGTTGTGGGATAGAAGGCTAAAGCTGTGGAAGTCGAACTTGCGACCATCAATCAATTTCTAGCAGACATGCTGCTGCCGTTTATGCGCATTAGCGGCTTATTCGTGGCCATGATTGGCTTGAGTGCTAAATCCATTCCCCCGCAGGTAAGAGCCTTGTTGGGTATAATGCTCACGCTCATTATCATGCCGGTAGTGCCCCCGTCACCCATAGAAAATTTGGTGGATGTGGGCACATTTTTAATCGTTATTCAGCAGTTGCTAATAGGCATTGCTATTGGTTTTATATCAATGATGGTGCTCAATACCTTCGTGCTTGCAGGTCAAATTATAGCAATGCAAACCGGTTTGGGGTTTGCGTCAATCGTTGACCCGGTAAACGGTATTAACGTGCCCGCAGTCGGCCAGTTTTATCTGATACTAGCGACCTTATTGTTTTGGACCTTGGATGGGCATTTGTCCATGATCCAAATGATAGTAATGAGCTTCGAGGCGTTTCCCATAGGCGAAGCATGGTGGACAGGAGAACAGTTCCGAGATATTGCCCATTGGGCCGGCTGGATGTTTATATCGGCAGTGACCCTCTCTCTTGCGCCAATTGTCTCGCTGCTTATCGTGAACTTGGCGTTTGGCGTAATGACCAAAGCTGCACCACAGCTAAACATTTTTAGTATTGGTTTTTCCATTGCTCAGGTAATGGGATTACTGATTATTTGGATAACACTTGATAACTTTACTGCACACTTCGAAACCCAATGGTTTAGAGCCGAACAGTTTATGTGTGAACTATTGAATATTTGTTCGTAGGAAAACATGGCAGATTCAAGCGAAAAAACAGAAGACCCCACGGGGAAAAAACTCGAAGATGCCCGAAAAAAAGGGCAGCTAGCTCGTTCCCGTGAACTCTCTACGACCCTAGTACTTATCGTCAGTGCTTTTATGTTCTTGTTTGTGGGCGGGTGGATTGCTGAATCTGTTTTTAAACTTACTCAGAGAATGTTCATTCTCTCTCGTGACGAAACCTATGATATCACCCACATGTTTGGCGCATGGGGTGAAGCTTTTTCGGCGGTAGGTCCTGCCGTGCTGCTATACATGGTTGTGGCAATGATAGCGGGCATTTATGGCTCTATTGCGCTTGGTGGTTTTAACTTTACCTGGGAAGGGGCAAAACCTAAGGGTTCCAAAATGAGCCCTATTCAAGGCTTCAAACGCATGTTCGGCATGAACGGCTTGGTTGAGTTACTCAAGTCTATAGCGAAAGTGGTGGTCATAATTGGCATGGCCATCGGAGCGTTACTGTTCTTTGAAGATGAAGCGCTCCACCTTGATATGGAGCTTTATCCGGGAAACATTTTTCACGCACTCGACATGCTTAAGTGGGCGTTTCTTATTCTGGTGTGCGGCATGATCCCTATCGCGCTCATTGATGTGCCTTATCAAATGTATAAGCACAACAAAGAAATGAAGATGACCAAGCAAGAGGTTAAAGACGAACGGAAAAATGCGGAAGGCGACCCTATGGTTAAAGGCCGAATTCGCCGTCTACAATATCAGGCTGCAACCAAGCGCATGATGCAAGAAGTACCACAAGCAGACGTAGTGGTGACTAACCCGACCCATTTCTCGGTTGCTATCAAGTATGATGAGAAGGGAGTGAGGGCGCCGGTTGTGGTCGCTAAAGGTGCTGATGAGCTAGCGATGCACATCAGAAAAATTGCTACCGCCAACGAAGTGCCGTTGATCCCTTCTCCCATGCTTGCACGCGCCATTTTCTACTCCACTGAAGTGGACGATGAAATTCCTAACGCCTTATTTATGGCGGTAGCGCAGGTGCTCGCACATGTTTATCAGTTAAAAGCGCATAGAGCAGGTAAGGGCAAACGTCCTAAGCCACTTAAACGGGATTTGCCTATCCCACCAGAGTACCGACACTAACCCAACCGCTAAATGGGTTAAAATTGACTTTGAAGGTGGGACATAGTTATGTGCCCCGAACCAGCTAGCAAATTCTCCACACGCTGTCCGTAAGTTAGGTTGTTTAGATGCATGAGCTACATGACTAAAAGTCAGCATGATGACAAGGCTGACCCAACAAAACGTTGCAACACGGTTTTGTAGTACTACCATGAATAATCCTTTTAAAACGAAGAGTAGGCCCTAGGAATAGTGACGTAATTATAAACTGTTCGTATGTCCCTCGGATACAAAATCTTAATCGCTCTATACAAGTCACTGTAGACAGTAATCACGCATGATTACAGCTCAGATTTGGATAACTTTTGCGTAAAACACAAAGCTGGCACGTTAGTTGAAAACTCACTAGAAGATTCACATAAAGCGTCAATTTTCTGATAGAGAGACACCAAGCCATGCAGTTATCCGGTTATCTTCAGCGATTCGATAAAAATCAGCTGCAAAATTTTACCAGTGGTTTAGGCGCACCCATCGTCCTTTTGGCAATTATGGGCATGGTTATATTGCCTATGCCGCCATTCTTACTGGACGTGCTGTTTAGCTTTAATATTGCGTTGTCGCTAGTCATTATCTTGGTGGCTGTACTTACCCAGCGTCCAGTAGATTTCGGCATTTTCCCCTTGGTGTTACTTATCGCTACCGTATTGAGACTAGCGCTTAACGTGGCTTCTACTCGCGTTGTCTTACTTTATGGACATGAAGGCGGCGATGCAGCAGGTAAAGTTATCGAAGCCTTCGGTGAGGTCGTGATTGGTGGTAACTACGCCGTAGGTATTGTTGTTTTCGCCATTCTTCTTATTATCAACTTCAAAGTTGTAACCGCAGGCGCAGGACGTATTTCAGAAGTAAGCGCTCGCTTTACGTTAGATGCTATGCCCGGTAAGCAAATGGCCATAGATGCTGATTTAAATGCAGGGTATATAGATCAAGACCAAGCACGTAAACGCCGTGAAGAGATTACCGCAGAAGCGGATTTTTACGGGTCGATGGACGGTGCGTCAAAATTTGTAAAGGGTGATGCGGTCGCAGGCCTTTTCATCATGCTGATTAATATTGTCGGTGGTCTTTTTATTGGCATGATTCAGCACGGGCTTTCATTCGGTAACGCTATAGAAATCTACACCATATTGACCATCGGTGATGGTTTGGTGGCGCAAATTCCTTCATTGTTACTTTCGGTCGCTACAGCCATTATCGTTACTCGTGAAAACGAGACCCAGGAAATGGGCAAAGAAATCCGCGGTCAGCTTGGTAATAATCAAGCCCTTTATATAGCCTCGGGGGTTCTATTTGTGATGGGTATCATTCCTGGGATGCCTCATATCGCATTCTTAGGGTTCTCATTCTTGATTGCAGGCTTTGCTTACTGGCAGTCGGTTCAAGAAAAGAGAAAGGCCGCAGAGCCCAAAGTGCCAGACAATGTGGTAAAAGATGAATCGGTTGCGCCTGAAGTGAAAGAGCTTGGCTGGGATGATGTTCAGCAGGTAGATACCATCGGATTGGAAGTGGGCTATCGCTTAATTCCTCTTGTCGATAAATCCCAAGGTGGCGAGTTGTTGACGCGCATTAAAGGCGTACGTAAGAAACTATCGCAAGAACTGGGTTTCCTTATTCCGCCTGTCCACATTCGCGATAACTTGGATTTAGAGCCCAACACTTACACCATCGCTATGCTAGGCGTAACGATAGGCGATTCCATCATCAGTCACGATGAAGAACTTGCTATTAATCCAGGGCAAGTGTTCGGTAAATTAGAAGGGCGTGCCACTAAAGACCCCGCGTTCGGCTTGGACGCAGTATGGATTAAGCCCAATAAACGGGAGCATGCACAAACCCTTGGGTACACAGTAGTAGACGCTGCGACCGTTGTAGCGACCCATTTAAGCCAATTACTCTCTAACAATGCATATCAATTATTAGGGCACGAGGAAGCGCAACAACTTCTTGATATGCTTGCCAAGCAGCATCCGAAACTGGTTGAAGGATTAGTACCAGACATTCTTCCGCTAAGCACCGTCGTGAAAGTACTGCAAACCTTATTGTTTGAAGGCGTGCCTATTCGCGATATGCGTACAATCGTTCAAACACTCAGTGAGTACGGCACGCGCAGCCAAGACCCCGATGTTTTAGTGTCTGCAGTGCGTATTGCCCTTAAACGTTTAATTGTCCAAGAAATTACGCAAGGTGCAAAAGAGATACCTGTCATAACCTTGGCGCCAGAGTTGGAACAGATGTTGCACCAGTCACTTCAAGCAGGTGGCGAAGATGGCGCTGGCATAGAACCAGGTCTGGCAGACAAGCTGCAAAAATCATTGCAGCAAGCAAGTCAGCAGCAAGAGTTAGAAGGAGAGCCTGCAGTACTCCTTACCTCAGGCATGCTACGACCCGTTCTGTCTCGCTTCTTAAAATATTCGGTTGTTGGGCTTCATGTTCTGTCTTACCAAGAAGTGCCTGACGACAAACAAATAAAAATAGTCAGTTCGGTCGGTCAATAATCTGACACTGGGTGATTGGAGAGGTTGCAATGAAAATTAGACGTTTCTTCGGCAAAGATATGCGTGAGGCGTTAAGCCAAGTTAAAGCTGAATTGGGCAGTGACGCTGTGATCATGTCAAATCGCAAAGTCGCTGACGGTATTGAGCTTGTCGCAGCCTACGACAAAGAACCCGAAGCGAAGTTGTTTACGACGAAAGCGTCTCCACAAGCCGCTGCAAAAACACCCGGTCAAAAGGCAGTGCCTAGCTTGAGCGAAATCATTGGTGACGACGGTCCTGATAGCCTTAAAGCACTGCTAGAAAAGCAGCACGGTGGAAATAATGGCGTGGCGAGTCCCGCGCAACCTAACCAACCAATGACAGCGAATGCTAAGCACGCCAATGAAATTGCTTCGCACTTAGACTTCTCAGAAGCCTTTATTGACGACGTAGAAGCTCAGCAGTCTTCTCATGAACCAGTTCGTCAGAACGCTTTCCCAGAGCATCAAGCGTCAAGTATGGATGATACCTCTGTGACGCAGTCAGCGGAGCTTGCGCAAATCAAGGAAGAGCTAGCGTCTCTTCGCGATGTATTGCAATATCAAGTGGCCGACTTGATGGAAGCTAAGAACAAACGTCAAAAACCTGTTCATCAATATCTAATCACCCGTTTAACCGATATGGGGTTAAGCAACGCGTTAGCGAAGCAGCTTATTAGCTATACGCCGTCACATTACAACGAACGAGATGCATGGGTATATCTTCTTAACCTATTGGCTAATCGCATAAATGTGACAGGAAACGATATACTTAGCGCACAAGGTGCTGTTGCATTAGTAGGACCAACAGGTACCGGTAAAACAACTACCGTTGCGAAACTTGCTGCCCGCTATGCGCAGAAATACGGTGCAGAGTCGGTTGCGATGATTACCATCGATACGTATAGAATTGCCGCCTATGAGCAGCTAGCGACATACGGAAAGATTATTGGCTGCACGGTGAGAAAAGCGCAGACTAGTGAAGAACTTGCGGATTTATTATTCCAACTTCGTCATAAGCGACTAGTATTGATTGATACGGCTGGATTTAGTCAAAGAGATAGTCGATTAATTAAACAAATTAAGCAGTTTGATAACGGACAAATGCCAAATGTTAAAAAATATTTGGTAGCGCAAGCAAATACGCAATATCCTGCTTTGCAGAGAATCATTCAAGCGTATGATGATATTGAACTAAGTGGCTGTATTTTCACAAAGTTAGATGAGTGCTACTCTTTAGGAGAGGTGCTTAGTGCAGCGGTTGAATACCAATTACCGGTTAGTTATGTCACCGATGGTCAAAAAGTACCTGAAGACATTAAGATTGCAGAAGCGAAATCTTTGGTTTCCGCTGCTGCAAAGCTTTATAAAAAGTACGGTTTGAATCATACTAGTGGTAACAACGCAATTAAAACAGCATAAGCAGTATGATTGACGACCAAGCGAGTAGCTTAAGAAAAATGAAGCAATCACGGTTAATCAAAGTAATCGCCGTCACCGGTGGCAAAGGTGGCGTAGGTAAAACAAACATTACATTGAACACCGCTATCGCCATGGCGAAGCAAGGTAAACGTGTAATGGTTCTCGATGCGGACCTCGGTCTTGCTAACGTAGACGTTATGTTAGGTTTGCGTGTTGAGAAAAACTTATCCCACGTGCTTTCCGGCGAATGTACACTTGATGAAGTATTAGTGACCGGTCCGCACGGAATAAAGATTGCCCCTGCCACATCAGGCACGCAGTCGATGGCAGAATTGTCGCCAACGCAACACGCTGGCCTAATTCGTGCCTTTAGTGAGCTGCGCTCGCAAATTGACGTGCTTATCGTTGATACAGCGGCAGGTATTTCAGACATGGTGTTGAGCTTTTCAAAAGCCTCACAAGACATCATGGTCGTTGTGTGTGACGAGCCTACTTCATTGACAGATGCGTATGCATTGATAAAAATTCTGAATAGAGAGCACGGTGTTTTCCGCTTCAAAGTTGTGGCTAATATGGTGCGCGACGTGCGAGAAGGCCAAGAGCTATTTAGTAAATTAAGCAAAGTGACAGGGCGTTTTTTAGATGTTGCACTAGAATTAGTGGCGACAGTACCGTTTGACGAGAACATTCGTAAAGCAGTGCGTAAACAAACAGCCATTGTCGATGCTTACCCAGGTTCACCGGCAGCCGTTGCAATAACACAGTTGGCGAGTAAAGCCTTAACATGGCCTATTCCAGCGCAGCCAGGTGGCCATTTAGAGTTCTTTATTGAACAGTTAGTTGCAGAAAAAGCCGTAGGAAGTCAGCGTTGAACAGCAAGGCAGCCGCTTATCAACAACAAACCGATAAAGCGCAGTTAGTCGAAAGACATGCGCCATTGGTTAAGCGTATAGCGCATCACTTGATAGCGCGATTGCCGGCTAGTGTTCTCGTAGACGATTTAATTCAATCAGGCATGATTGGATTATTAGAAGCCGCACGAAACTTTGATGGTTCAAAAGGAGCCAGCTTTGAAACGTTTGCCGGTATTCGCATTCGCGGTGCTATGCTAGATGAAATTCGCAAAGGGGATTGGACACCGCGTTCAGTCCACCGAAATGGCCGAGCGATCACTGAAGCAATTTCGCAAGTAGAAAGCGAAACAGGCCGCGATGCTAGAGATTCTGATATTGCTGATAGGCTTAATGTAAGCTTGCAGGACTATCACCAAATGCTTAATGAAGTAAATGCCGGAAAGCTGGTAGGTATTGAAGATTTAGGTGTGTCAGAAGATGTTATTTCGACAGAGCAAAATCGAGGTAGCGACGCACCACTGGAAGATTTAATGCAAGGCGCTTTCCAAAAAGCGCTTGCCCATGCAATTACGACATTACCTGAAAGAGAAGCGATTGTACTTTCGCTGTATTATGATGAAGAGCTGAACCTAAGAGAAATTGGTGAGGTTCTTGATGTAAGTGAATCGAGAGTCAGTCAAATTCACAGTCAGGCCATGTTAAAACTCAAATCACGAATGAAGTCGTGGCAAGCTGACGAAGAATAGAAATTAATAACAATTAACCCCTCACTGGAGGCTATTTTGGACAAAAGCATGAAAATTCTCGTGGTCGATGATTTTTCTACCATGAGACGTATCATCAAAAACCTACTTAAAGATTTGGGTTTTTCCAACATCCAGGAAGCGGATGACGGAAGTACTGCATTGCCTATGTTGCAGCAAGGTGATTTCGATTTCGTAGTTACCGATTGGAACATGCCTGGTATGCAGGGTATTGACTTGCTTCGCGCGATTAGAGCCGATGACAAGCTCAAGCACCTACCAGTACTTATGGTTACTGCTGAAGCGAAGAAAGAGCAAATTGTTGCCGCCGCGCAAGCAGGTGTTAATGGCTACGTTGTTAAGCCGTTCACTGCAGCAACACTTAAAGAAAAATTAGATAAAATATTCGAACGTTTAGGTTGATCCAGACGCTCACCAGAGAAATGAGGTTTACTGGATGTCAACGAATGTAAACGTTCCAATTTCGTTGGAAGAAGCAAAACAGCTTGTCACCTACCTTGAAGAGGGTGACAACGCTTCAGCCAATGCCCTATTAGAAGCGGCCTCAATGAAAGAAAACGTTGAGTTATTTGCCGAAGTAGGGAAACTGACGCGTCAGCTCCATGACGCGCTGAATAATTTCCAAATAGACGACCGCATTAAAAATCTCGCGACCGATGATATTCCCGATGCACAATCCCGCCTAACCTACGTAATTGAAGAAACTGAAAAAGCTGCTAATACTACTATGGATGCCGTTGAAGCGAGCATGCCTATAGCTGAAATGCTGTCGGCGCGCATCGAAAAGGTTATGCCTGAGTGGAAAAAGCTGATGAATCGCCAAATAGAGTTGGGTGAATTCAAGGCTTTATGCGCAGACTTAGACGAATTGTTGGAAGAAGGTTCGGCACAGTCAGCTAAACTTACACAGTTACTTACAGAAGTATTGATGGCTCAAGGTTATCAAGACTTAACTGGTCAGGTTATTCGCCGCGTTATCGACTTGGTTAAAGAAGTGGAAGACAGCTTAGTTAACATGCTTACCATGTTTGGTGAACGCGACGGTGCAGAACAAACTAAACCATCCAGCGTTAAGGCCGATAAGGTTGATGGTGTAGAGGCAGAAGGCCCTATCATTGATGCCGATAAGCGCGACGACGTCGTGTCAGGCCAAGATGATGTAGATGATCTTCTGTCTAGCTTAGGTTTTTAGGGGAGCGGGCGCATGTCGTTTGATGTTGACGAGGATATATTACAGGACTTTCTAGTTGAGGCTGGAGAGATACTTGAACAATTACAAGAACAGCTCGTTGATCTTGAGAACAATCCTGAAGATGCGGATTTGCTGAATGCAATTTTCCGTGGTTATCACACAGTTAAAGGGGGAGCAGGGTTCCTGTCTCTTACCGAGTTAGTAGAAATTTGTCACGGTGCGGAAAACGTCTTTGACGTAATGCGTAACGGTCAACGAACACTAACCCCTGAATTGATGGATATTATTCTGCAAGCCACAGATGTGGTGGTTGAAATGTTTGAACGAGTGAAAGCTCGGGATCCATTAGAGCCAGCAGATGCACACCTAGTAGACTTGTTACACAAACTAAGTCGCCCGGAATCTCCAGATGAGAATATTTTTGGTGAACAAAGCGCGCCGGCGTCAGAACCTGAGCCCGCGATTGAAGAGCCAGAATTAGTTGTTGAAGAGCCTACTGCACAGGCACCAAGTTCTGGTGATAGCGGCGGTATTGACGAAATCACTGAAGATGAGTTTGAAGCGCTGCTTGATGAGCTTCATGGCTCTGGGGCACCAGGACAGTCCTCAGCGGCTAAAAGCGAACCTGCAAAGGCTGCTGCACCTGCTGCCGCTAGTGATAACGACGATATCACCGACGAAGAATTTGAAGCGCTGCTCGATGATTTACATGGCAAAGGCAAGTTTGGTGGTGAAGAAGCTACGCCAAAGGCAAATACACCAGCTCCAGCACCAGTTACGCCGAGTGCAGCTGGTGATGAAGAAATCACCGATGACGAATTTGAAGCACTGCTTGACCAACTACATGGCTCAGGGCAAGGGCCTACCAAGCAGGGAGCCGTTTCAAAGGCGCCAGAGCCTCCTGTAGATAAGGCAGCAACAGAAGCGGTTCAAAAAGCGAAACAAGCTGCGCCAAAAGCGACGCCTGCTCCTAGCGCCGCAGCGCCAGCTAAAGCAAGCGCACCTGCTGCACCAAAAGCAGCGCCTAAAAAAGATGAGAAGAAGGCGGCACCAACTGCGCCTCCTGCTGAGACTACAGTACGTGTAGATACCAAGCGCCTTGACCAAATTATGAACATGGTGGGTGAACTCGTACTAGTGAGAAACAGGCTAATAAGCTTGGGTATCAACAGTAACGACGAAAGCATGTCCAAAGCCATTGCCAACTTAGATGTGGTAACGGGCGACTTGCAAGGTGCGGTAATGAAAACCCGCATGCAACCTATCAAGAAGGTGTTTGGTCGTTTCCCTCGCGTTGTTCGAGACCTCGCTAGAAGCTTGAAAAAAGAAATCACCCTTGAGCTTGTGGGTGAGGAAACTGATTTAGATAAAAACCTGGTTGAAGCACTGGCCGATCCACTTGTGCATTTGGTGAGAAACTCCGTCGACCATGGTATTGAAATGCCTGATGATCGTGCTGCAGCGGGTAAACCGCGTATGGGTACGGTTCAGCTATCGGCATCTCAAGAAGGCGATCATATTCTTCTAACCATCGAAGATGATGGTAAAGGCATGGATCCTGAAAAGCTTAAAGAAATTGCTATTAGTCGCGGTGTACTAGACGCAGACGCAGCTGCACGTATGTCGGATGTTGAAGCGTTTAACTTGATATTCGCGCCAGGGTTCTCAACCAAAACAGAAATTAGTGATATTTCTGGTCGCGGTGTGGGCATGGACGTGGTTAAGACCAAAATTAACCAACTTAACGGCACCGTGAACATTGATTCACAGCTAGGAAAAGGCACGCGACTGGATATCAAAGTTCCGCTAACGCTAGCCATTCTTCCTACGCTAATGATTGTTGTAGGAAAACAAACCTTTGCGTTACCATTAGGTGCGGTGAACGAAATAATAAATATGGACATCAAAAAGACCAACACGGTCGATGGCCAACTAACAATGATAGTTCGCTCAAAAGCAATTCCGTTGTTCTTCCTTGGTGAATGGTTGATTCGAGGTCCCAAAAACATCGATAGAGAAAAGGGACACGTTGTTGTAGTGCAAATTGGTACACAACAAGTAGGATTCGTAGTAGACGCGCTAATAGGCCAAGAAGAAGTGGTTATTAAACCTCTTGATGCATTATTGCAAGGCACGCCTGGTATGGCGGGAGCCACGATTACATCAGACGGTGGAATTGCACTAATTTTAGATATTCCGAGCCTGCTTAAACGGTATGCGCGTAAACCCATCAAGTAAGGCGATGAATTAACAGGAATAATAATCCATGGTCTTTAAAGTCCTTGTCGTGGACGACTCGACTTTTTATCGTCGTCGAGTAAAAGAAATACTCGATGGCGATAGGGAACTTGAAGTTGTTGGGGAAGCGAGAAATGGGCGCGATGCACTTGAAAAAGCAGAAGCGCTTAAGCCGGATGTGATAACGATGGATGTTGAAATGCCTGTCATGGACGGCATTTCAGCTGTAAAGGCCATAATGGACAAACGGCCTACACCTATTCTTATGTTTTCTTCGCTTACGCATCATGGTGCGCAAGCGACATTAGATGCGTTAGAAGCGGGCGCGCTCGATTTCTTACCGAAGAAATTTGAAGATATCGCGCAGGACAGAAAAGATGCATCGCGCTTGTTGTGTACAAAAGTACGCTTAATAGCGCGTCGTGGTATTGGTCTTAAGCGTCCGTCGTTTCGCTCTACAGAGGCAAGAAAGCTTCCTGATAATGCGCCAAAGCAGGCGTTCTTTAAAACATCAGGGTTGCTATCAGGGCATAAAGACGCAGCCAAACAACCAACCGTTTCGTCTGTAAGAGCGACGGGAAAGCACTACAAGTGTTTGGCAATTGGGGCTTCTACAGGCGGGCCTGTGGCGCTTCAAAAAGTGCTGTCTCCTTTACCTGCAGAGTTTCCATACCCCATTTTGCTTGTACAACACATGCCTGGAACATTTACTACGGCATTTGCACAGCGTTTAGACACAAACTGTAAAATTAGAGTAAAAGAAGCCGAGCACGGCGACATTCTAAAACCAGGTCATGCGTATCTTGCTCCCGGTGGGAAGCAAATGTTGCTAGAAACCATAGGTGCGAATAAACGCATTGCCATTGCTGATGCAAGTGCGAGTGATAAGGTGAATTATAAGCCCAGTGTTGATCTCACTTTCAGTTCTCTGGCTAAAGCTTATGGTGCGGACGTATTAGGAATTATATTAACGGGTATGGGGGCTGACGGCAGAGAAGGATGCCGAATGCTCAAGGAAAAAGGCGCAACGATTTGGGCTCAAGACCAAGATTCCTGTGTTGTGTATGGTATGCCTCAAGCTGTAGCCGTTGCCAATATATCCAGTAAAAATATAAACATTGATGATATGAGCAGTTGCGTTCAAACCGAAATGCGATAGCAGTTTGAACAGTAATGGAACAGCAAATATGAAAGTGTGGACAGTAGCGAATCAGAAAGGTGGTGTAGGAAAGACTACCACTACGGTGAGCCTTGGCGGCTTGCTTGCACAGCAAGGCAAGCGAGTGCTCATGATTGATACTGATCCACATGCATCGCTGAGTTATTACTTCGGTATCGATGCAGAAGCGTCAAGTCATTCAGTTTACGATATTTTTATTAAGTCTAATGACATTACGGCCGATAATGTTATGGATTGTCTGTGCCCGACAAAGTTAGACAACTTATATGTGCTTCCTGCAACAATGGCGCTCGCGACCTTAGATAGAACGATGGGTAGCGAACAAGGTATGGGCTTAGTCCTAAAAAAAGCGTTGGCAAAAATCGCAGGGGAATTCGATGTTGCTATCATCGATTGCCCTCCAGTGCTTGGGGTGCTGATGGTTAACGCTCTTGCAGCGTGTGACAAGGTTATCGTGCCTACCCAAACGGAATATCTGGCGCTTAAAGGGCTAGACAGAATGATTCGTACCATGGAAATTATGGGACGTTCGTTGGACAAATCCTTTGATACTGTGATTATTCCAACTATGTTTGATAAGCGCACTAACGCGGCGCTTGCATCGCGAAAGCGCTTAATGAATGACTATGGTGAGCGCGTGTGGGAAGGGGTTATTCCCGTCGACACGCACTTCAGGGATGCAAGTTTAGTACAGCTTCCCATTTCCGCAGCGTACCCCAAAACACGTGGTGTGTCTGCGTACGAGAAACTATTAGCGGTATTGGAGAAATAACGAGAACATGAGCAAGCAATCGCCTTTTGCCCGTGAAGAAGTGATGGAGGCATATCTTGATAGCCTCCTCAAAGAGCCAGAAGCACCGGAAGATGTGACTGCGCGCACGGCAAAATTGCTCGAGCAGGCTTCTCAGCAGATGGCTGAAACGGCGCTTGCTTCTACCGCCAATGAAAGTGAGCCGCAATCGAATGAACAAGAAGCGATAGCGGAAAAGGTTACATCGTTAATTGAAACGCAAAAAGCAGAGACAATTGAAGATGAACAGCAACAGTCTCACGCAGAAACTTTAGTAGAAAATGAACAAGAAACTGCGTTAAACCGCGCTGAAAAAACAAAAGTTCCACTAAAGGATACTCTCGGTTTTCGCTTTCAGGCGCTATTCTTTGAGGTTGCAGGGTTAACACTTGCGGTGCCTTTGACGTCGCTAGGTGGGATCCACCAAATTGAGAAGATTGGCCCTTTATTTGGAAAACCTGATTGGTTTATGGGTGTAATGTTGCACAGAGAGTCTAAACTAAGTGTTGTTGACTCTGCAAAATGGGTAATGCCAGAAAAATATGACGAAAACCTCGCACAATCGCTTAACTACCGATATCTTATAATGTTAGGGGAAAGTGCGTGGGGTCTGGCTAGTGAAAAGCTAGTCAATACGGTCAATTTGACTACCGATGATGTTAAATGGCGCGAGTCCACAGGTAAGCGTCCCTGGTTAGCAGGGATGGTTAAAGAAAAAATGTGCGCGTTAATTGACGTTGAAGAATTAATATCTATGCTTAACAAAGGCTTAGGCAGTAACGACCAGACGCCATAGTATTGGGAGCCAGGTTCATGAGCGACGAAAGAATAAATAATAACGCCACCGACAGCAACGACGAAGTCCTTCAATGGGTAACGTATCGCTTAGGTGAAGAAACTTACGGTATCAACGTGATGCAAGTTCAAGAGGTCTTGCGTTATACCGAAATAGCCCCTGTACCCGGTGCACCTGACTATGTACTTGGTATTATCAATCTGCGTGGTAACGTAGTAACGGTTATCGATACACGTGCTCGTTTCGGATTACCGCCAACAGAAATTACTGACAATACCCGTATCGTTATTATTGAGTCTGACGAGCAGGTGGTTGGTATTCTGGTGGATAGTGTCGCTGAGGTGGTTTACTTGAAATCTTCAGAGATTGACAGTGCCCCTAACGTAGGTACTGAAGAGAGTGCTAAGTTTATCCAAGGTGTAAGTAACCGCGACGGCGAACTGCTTATTCTTGTAGATCTTAATAAATTGTTAAGCGACGAAGAGTGGGATGAGCTTAGCAACATCTAAATAAATGAATAGGCGGTATTGTTTATAATACTGCCTACATTTCCCCAAGGGTTATGTCCATGGATTGGCAGCTTGCTGCACCTACCTTATTAGAACTCATACTGTGTATTCTTGTAGTTATACTCATTGCCGCGATGGGTGTGCTGTATTCACACATTAAGCAGTTGCGTTCTGCATTAAGCGAAAGCGAACATGCTAACGCAGAGGCTATTGCCCGCACTGAAGCCCTTGCTAAAAATGCAAATAATCAACAAACTGAGGCGCAAGCACGCACCTTGGTGATCACTCGACACCTTCAAGAGTTAGACGAAAAGCAAACTGATATTGAAAACCAGCTTCGAGAACTCAAGCTTCAAGATCCTTCCCTACGCCTATATCAGCGTGCGGCGGACTTAGTCAAGCAAGGCGCTAGCATTGATGAAATTATTGAAGCCTGCGACATTCCTCGTGCCGAAGCTGAGATGTTGGTAATGGTGCATAAACAAAATAATTAGTATTTTTGAGCACCAGAGAAAAAAACGTTTAGACGTCTAGACGTAAAGATGTTGACATATCGCCAGTTATAGACACAATACAGATATTGTAATTTATCACTGGAGCCCTCTATGCCAATTCGTATTCCTGAGCAGTTACCCGCGCAGAATGTACTACTAGGTGAAAACATTTTTACCATGGACATGGACAGGGCTGCCAATCAGGATATTCGTCCTCTTGAAGTCGGTATTCTTAATTTAATGCCGAACAAGATAGAAACAGAGGTACAGTTACTTCGTCTATTATCGAACACGCCACTGCAAATAAACGTGGATTTAATTCGAATTGATAATCAAGCGCCGAAGAATACCCCCCAATCGCACATGGATGCTTTCTATCACGACTTTTCAGCGGTAGCGAATAAGAAATACGATGGCCTTATTGTCACCGGTGCGCCTCTCGCGCTTATCGATTATGAGGAAGTAAAGTACTGGGAAACCATGACCACCATATTGGAGTGGGCGCAGCGTCACGTGAACTCAACCCTTTACTTATGTTGGGCTGCTCACGCCGCCATGTATCACTTTTACGGCATTACACGAGAGCTTAGAGACGAAAAGTTTTCAGGTGTCTTTAAACATAAAGTGAATGACCCGAACAATGAGCTATTAAGAGGCTTTGATCCTTCATTTTACGCACCACATTCCCGTTATGGGCATATTAACACCTCGTTGTATAACAGCGTCGATGGACTTAGTGTTGTTGCAGAGTCTGACGATGTAGGCGCTTATATTGTGGCGTCAGAAGATAAGCGCATGGTATTTGTAACGGGTCACCCGGAATACGATCCAGATACACTTAAAGACGAGTATTTTCGAGATATTGCCGCGGGACAAACGCCAGTAATTCCAAAAAACTATTTTGAAGGGGATGATCCAGCCAAGTCTCCTATTGTACAGTGGCGCTCACACGGCAGCCTATTGTTTACAAACTGGCTGAATTATTATGTCTATCAGACCACGCCTTACGATTTAAGTCAGCTTGCTGAAAAGTCACAGCCAAAGAGGTAGCACGTGAGCCAAAGACCAAATTCTAGCGCGCAGACAACGCTTACAGAAGCCGCTAAAAAGCGCATCCTTATATTAGACGGCGCCATGGGCACCATGATCCAGCGCCATAAGTTAGAAGAAGAAGATTATCGCGGAACACAGTTTGCCAACTGGCACTGCGATGTTAAGGGTAACAACGATTTGTTGGTTCTTACTCAGCCCGATATCATCTATCAAATTCACTGTGATTACTTTGAAGCTGGCGCGGACATTATTGAAACGAATACGTTTAATGCTACGACTATCGCTATGGCCGATTACGATATGCAGGCTCAATCCCGTGATATTAATTTAGCTGCAGCTAAATTGGCGCGTAAAGCTGCGGATGAGTTCACAGCAAAGACACCCGACAAACCCCGTTTCGTGGCAGGTGTACTTGGCCCAACAAATCGCACTGCTTCAATTTCGCCTGACGTTAACGACCCAGGCAAACGCAATGTTACTTTTGACGAACTCGTGGAAGCGTATAGCGAGTCTACCGAAGCGCTCATTGAAGGCGGTGCAGATTTAATCATGCTCGAAACCATCTTCGATACACTTAATGCGAAAGCGGCAGCCTATGCGGTAGAGTCGGTTTTTGAAAAGCTGGGTATATCGCTGCCCGTTATGGTGTCTGGCACGATTACCGATGCCTCAGGGCGCACGCTGTCTGGTCAAACCGCGGAAGCGTTTTATTATTCCATGCGACACATCAGTCCATTCTCATTCGGCTTAAACTGTGCTCTTGGGCCAGACTTACTGCGCCAATACGTAGATGAAGTTGCTACTGTTAGTGAGTGCTTAATTTCAGCGCACCCTAATGCTGGTTTACCCAACGAGTTTGGTGAATACGACATGGAAGGCCCTGAAATGGCCGAGCACATCAAAGAATGGGCGCAGTCAGGGCTAGTGAATATCGTAGGCGGCTGCTGCGGCAGTACGCCGGAACACATTCGCGATATTGCTAACGCTGTCAATGGAATTGCGCCAAGAAAAGTGCCACAGTTTGAACCCAAAATGCGTTTGTCAGGCCTAGAGCCGTTTGTACACTAGGAGGGCATTATGAGCGCAGAATTTTCTACATTTATTAATATCGGTGAGCGTACCAACGTAACAGGCTCCGCTCGTTTTAAACGACTTATTCTTGAAGGTGATTATGAAACTGCACTTGATGTCGCAAGGCAGCAAGTAGAGAACGGCGCGCAGATCATCGATATCAATATGGATGAGGCCATGCTTGATTCTAAGCAGGCCATGATCACCTTTTTGAACCTAATCGCCTCTGAGCCTGATATTAGCCGCGTACCTATTATGATCGATTCGTCTAAATGGGATGTTATCGAAGCAGGACTTAAGTGTGTACAGGGCAAAGCGATTGTTAACTCTATTAGCTTAAAAGAAGGGGAAGCGCTCTTCTTAAACCAAGCCAAGCTAATAAAGCGTTATGGTGCAGCAACCGTAGTGATGGCGTTTGACGAGACCGGCCAGGCCGATACACAAGCTCGAAAAGTAGAAATTTGTCAGCGTAGCTACAAGTTGCTGACAGAAGAAGTCGGCTTTCCTCCTGAAGATATTATCTTTGACCCCAATATTTTTGCTGTAGCGACAGGTATTGAAGAGCACGATAACTACGCGGTTGATTTTATTGAAGCGACCCGCGAGATACGTAAAACCTGTCCGTACTCACATATTTCTGGTGGCCTTTCTAATATTTCATTCTCGTTCAGAGGGAACAATCCGGTTCGCGAAGCTATGCACTCGGTATTCCTATATCACGCTATTCGAGCGGGTATGGATATGGCTATTGTGAATGCAGGTCAGCTAGAGGTATATGACGAAATACCGGCTGAACTTCGAGATGCGGTTGAAGACGTGATTTTAAACCGCAGAAGTGATGCCACTGAACGCTTACTCGATATTGCACCGAACTATCAAGGCGATGGAAAGGCTGCCGCAAAAGAAGATTTATCCTGGCGCGAACAAGAGGTTAATAAGCGCTTAGAGCACGCCCTAGTTAAAGGGATAACCGACTACATCATTGATGACACCGAAGAAGCGCGCCAGCAAGCTGAGCGCCCACTACACGTTATTGAAGGGCCATTAATGGATGGCATGAACGTGGTAGGGGATTTATTCGGTGAAGGTAAGATGTTCCTTCCTCAGGTGGTAAAGTCGGCTCGCGTTATGAAAAAAGCGGTAGCCCATTTACAGCCATACATTGAAGAAGAAAAGTCAGACGATGCGAAAAGTAACGGCAAAATTCTATTAGCCACGGTAAAGGGTGATGTTCACGATATCGGTAAAAATATTGTTGGCGTGGTACTTCAGTGTAATAACTTTGAAGTGATTGATCTTGGCGTGATGGTGCCAGCGGCGACAATCTTACAAACCGCTAAAGATGAAAACGTTGATATGATAGGCCTGTCGGGCCTTATTACACCTTCACTAGATGAAATGGTTCACGTTGCCAAAGAAATGGAGCGTCAGGGCTTTGATATCCCGCTGCTTATTGGCGGGGCGACTACGTCTAAAGCGCACACTGCGGTAAAAATTGAACAAAACTACCATGCGCCTGTAGCCTATGTTCCAAATGCTAGTAGAGCAGTAGGCGTTTGTCAGCGCCTTCTAAACAAAACGTCCCGCGAGATTTACGCGCAGGAATTGGCAAAAGAATACGATACGGTACGTGAACAGCACGCCCGTAAAAAGCCGCGCAGCAAGCCGGTGACATTAGCTCAAGCCAGAGAAAACGCTTTTAAGCCAGATTTTACGACTTTACCAGTAAAGCCTGCGAACCTAGGTGTAACACCGGTAACCGCCGATTTGGCTACGCTGCGCAACTACATTGATTGGACGCCATTTTTCTTAACCTGGTCTTTGGCAGGCAAGTACCCACGTATACTTGAAGATGAGGTGGTGGGAGAGCAGGCACAGTCATTGTTTAACGACGCCAACGCCATGCTGGATAAAATTATCGAAGAGAACAGCCTTCAGGCGAAAGGCGTTATCGGCTTGTTTCCTGCCAACCGCGTTAATGACGATGTTGAAATTTATACCGATGAGTCGAGAAACCAGATTCAAGGTGTTGCCCATCACTTGCGTCAGCAAACCCTAAAAGACAAATTCGCTAATTATTGTTTAGCAGACTTTGTAGCTGAAAAGTCGAGTGGCATAAATGATTATGTGGGCGCTTTTGCCGTCACCGGCGGTATAGGTGAAGACGAGCTTGCTGATAGCTATATTCAGACTGGCGATGACTACAACGGCATTATGGTTAAAGCGGTGGCAGACAGGCTTGCCGAAGCATTTGCGGAATATCTGCACGAGCAAGTGCGTAAGCATTACTGGGGTTACGCCGCTGACGAATCACTAAGTAACGAAGAACTTATTCGCGAAAAATACCAAGGCATTCGACCGGCACCAGGCTACGCCGCGTGTCCCGAGCATACTGAAAAGCAGCTTATTTGGGATTTATTGTCAGCAGAGCAGCATACAGGTATGAAGCTTACGGAAAGTTACGCCATGTGGCCGGGGGCGTCAGTATCGGGTTGGTATTTTGCTCACCCTGATGCCAAATACTTTGCTGTCGCCAAAATTCAAGCCGACCAAGTAGAGGATTACGCCACACGTAAAGGCTGGACCTTGGAAGAAGCTGAAAAGTGGTTGGGTCCAAACTTAAGTGATTAATGCTGATTAGGCAGGTAACGTGTATGCAAATCGAAAAGCCTTTTAGTCAGGCTTGTGAGAACAACAAGCGCGCCATTTTGAGCGTGCTTGAACGTAAATTTGCCAATTGCCGACAGGTATTAGAGATAGGGAGTGGAACAGGTCAGCACGCCGTATTTTTGGCTGAGCATTTGCCCCATCTTATATGGCACACAAGCGATCAACCACACTATCACGAAGGTATTGCCGCGTGGCTGAGTGATTCAAATACGGGGAATGTGAAACCTCCAATTGCATTCACCGTTGGGCAAGATGACTTTCCCAACCTCGACATAGACGGCATTTTTACGGCAAACACCGCGCATATCATGCAAAAAGAAGAGGCGAAGCTACTTATGGAATCAGTAGCGTTGCACTTACCCAAAGGGGGCGTATTCTGTCAGTATGGCCCTTTTACACATAGTGGTAAGTTTACTTCTGAAAGTAACCAAGCCTTCCATACTTCGCTTTTAGCGCGTGGTTATGGTGGCTACCGCGATATCAATGAGCTTACTGCTTGGGCAGGCGAGTTAAGCTTGCAAGAAATAATCGACATGCCCGCCAACAACCATATGCTTATTTGGCAAAAACGCTAAAGAAGTATCAAGGCTGCAGCACTTTGCTTTAAAAACAGTTAAAGCAAAGAAAGTCAGCACTCACATCAAAGGAGTAACTATGAGCTTTAAAGTAAACCATTATTTCGACAATAAAGTGAGCTCGATTGGGTTTGAATCTGCAAACGGCCCCTGTACCTCGGGCGTGATGTCGCCGGGTGAATATACATTTTCTACATCACAAAAAGAGCTAATGAAAGTGGTTGAAGGTGAGCTAGTTGTGAAGCTTCCGGGAAGTGACGAATGGCAATCTTTTGCTACAGGCACCAGCTTTAATGTACCCGCCGATGCTTCTTTTGACGTAAAAGTGTCTACGCCTACCGCTTATCTTTGCTTTTACAGCTAATTCTTAAAAGCGTTTAATTCACTCTGTATTTAAACTTTCGTAGAATTGACTTTCAGAGGTTGTAAAATTTCTCTGTATATCTCAAAGTATTAGAAGTGCAAGCGAGCTCGGCTCACTTGCGCTTTTATACTAATAAAACTAAACCTGAAATGTGTGCGAATTATCAGGGCCTGTTGACCTTTGATGTACGAATTTTGGTCTAAATGGAGGCCTTTTAATCGCGAAACAGTCCTGCAAGCCTAGTGGGCTAAGTTAAAGGGCTGTGACAAAGAGTAAAAGGCTTCCATAACGACCCCTTCGGGCAGCGCCTTTGTGCCATCTATACTGCGTTGAATGTTTTCGACTTAGAACCACGAAACCGTCAAACATCCGCCTTGTCTAGATGGCACAAAGACCGCTGCAAAAACGTACTAAAAAGGTCAACAGGCCCTAGTGCTGGAATACACTTTTCACACGTTGTGGCGTTTAGTAAACAATGAGAAGTACAAATGAAATCCATATCACTCCAAAAAAAGTTCATGCTTATCGTTGGCGGTAGCATAGCTTTGATGTTACTCATTACGGCGTTTTTCTTAGTCAATACCGTTGCAGATAACACCCGCAGTCGCGTAGAAAAAGAGCTTAAATCCTTAGTTGCACGTGAGGCTAATGACGTTGAAGGCTTCTTCGCAACCTATGGCGGCGTTGCTAGAGCGTTCCTAAGTAGTCCTTTTCTACAAGATTTTTTTACGCGCCATAACACGCGAGGAGCGCCCGAAAGCCAACTGGCTCAATCCAAAGATATCTATGCCACATTTGAGGGCATCAGCAGTCAAGATCCCATTATTAAATCGGCGTTCTTTGGTTCAGCAAAGACGGGTGAATACTTCTATGAAGAGGGCCGAGTCGGCGTCGACACTTCGGGTCCTGATGCTGGCAATCCTAACGCCGGTTACTTTGCAACTAAACGTCCGTGGTTTACTACTGCCGTAGAAAAAGGAAAGCTATATGTAACGCCTCCTGCTGTCGATTCCCAAGATGGAAGCGTATCTGCAGTAGTACAAACCCCGATATACAAAAATGGAGCGTTACTAGGCGTTGGCGGTGTCGATATTCTTATTAGCACGGTGGGTAAGGTCATAGATGCCATTCGTTATGAAGAACAAGGCACGGCGTTTTTACTCGATGAAAACCAAAACATTGTTTACTTTCCAAAACAGAGCAAAGCGTTGCCACTAAGCTCCTCTATTCGCAACTTTGACAGCGTGTTTGATAGCACTGAAGGGTTTGGCAAGTTGGCAAGTAATATAGCGGCTAATGAATCTGGTATTGTGCACGTAACCTGGAAGGGGGAAGACTATGTTGCGGTTTTTGAGCACGCTCAGTTAACTAACCCACAAATGAATTGGTCGCTGGGCATTCTTATCCCTGCAAGCATCATTGATAGCCCTATAAATAATGCAATTACTACGGCAATTATCGTTGCCTTTGTGATTATTGGATTAATAGCGCTTATTACTTATTTTGCGAGTGCTAAAGTCACTCAGCCTTTGGTCGAAATGCGCAATGCAATGGCGGAAATAGCGCATGGCGACGGCGACTTAACTAAGCGTCTGGAAGTTAAGAGTAATGACGAAATCGGTGCGCTTGCTATAGAGTTTAATACCTTTACCGATAAACTAAGATCATTGCTAAAAGATACTGCCGCTAACACTAAGGCTGTTTCTGATGCAGCGGATCACCTTCGAGATGTGAGTCACGCGACTAGCAAGGAAATTAACCAAGAGCGTAGTCAGGTGGACAATGTGTCTACGGCAGTCACGCAGATGGCTGCTACCGTCGTTGAAATTTCAAAAAATGCGGCACAGTCCAGTGACGCTGCGACTAAAGCAGATGAATTGGTACAAGCCGGCAGTGAGCAAGTGCAAGATGCCATGAGGGAAATTCGCGCGCTGGCTGACGCCATCAGTCAGGGGGTTGAAGTTGTGGGCGGATTGAGCAAAGAGTCAGATAGCATCGGTGCTGTAGTCGATGTAATTAACAGCATTGCTGAACAAACTAATTTACTGGCATTAAACGCAGCCATTGAAGCGGCGAGAGCCGGTGAACAGGGGCGCGGGTTTGCCGTTGTTGCAGATGAAGTTCGCTCATTAGCAAGTCGTACACAAGAATCGACGACTGATATACGAAAAATGGTAGAGCGATTGCAGGCGATGTCTGAGCAGACCAACAGTGTTATGCAGGAAGGACAAACCCGTTCTCAATCTGGTGTCGATAAAACAGAGAAAGTGGTCGAAACGCTTAAAGACATTACCCAGTCTATAGGTTTGGTTCACGAGCAAAGTACTCACATAGCACTTGCTACCGAGCAGCAAACGGAGGTGGCGCAAGATATTAATAAGTCGCTCGTAGCTATCACTGGTTTAAGTGATAAAACTAGTCAGCATGCAGAAGAGTTAGCTGTGGAGGCGACGCAGTTAAGTGCCGTCTCTGGTGACTTAAAAGAATTGGTGGGACAGTTTAAAATTTAGCGCCATTCATATCGTGAAGCGCGCATAATGGGCGACAGTCTTTAATTAGAGCGTTTTCGCTTGCCAACATTGTTGGCAAGCGAATTATTTTATTCCCTAGTATGACATAAGTTTCTGAAATACTGTTTGGAACACCTATGGCTTGTGCGTTTGCGAGAGGGCAATGAAGTCATCTACAAACCCCAAAACGTCCTGCGCTTTTCTATGACCCAAGTACAGCGTTTTTGATACGCCTTGTTCACCAAGCGACCGACAAGTCAGGAGATCGCTTTCTTTTGATTCATCAATTAACCATTTAGGTAGCGCAGTAACACCACGTCCCGCTGCTACCATTTGTAAGATGATCTCGGTGGTTTCAATCGTTTTATGTTGCCTCACTGTGCAATTGGCAGGAGTAAGAAAATGCGTGAATACGTCCAGTCGACTGAGTTCTACGGGGTAGGTGATAAGGGTCTCATTGCTTAAGTCTTTCGGTGTAACAAATGGTTTCTCTACCAAAGGGTGGTGCTTATCCATTACCAACACTTGTTCATATTCGAACACTGGCGTGTAGGTAATGGTTTCAAGTGAAAGAGGGTCTGGCGTGAGCAATATATCAATATCGTACCCGTGAAGCGCTTGTAAACCGCCAAAAGAGAACGCTCGGCGTACATCTACATCAACATCTGGAAAGGCTTTCAAAAAAGGCGCCACTACCTTGAGCAACCATTCAAAACACGGGTAGCACTCCATCCCAATACGTAATATGCCCTGTTTACCATCGGCGAATCTGCGTAATTGGGCTTCAGTATGCTCAAACTGGGGTAAAACTCGGTGAGCTAAGCCCAATACACTCTGACCCGCCTGAGTCAGCGTGAGTCTTCTGCCGTCTTTTTTCCAAAGCGGTACGTCAAAATGGGCTTCCAACTTTTTCATTGCGTGGCTTAACGCTGACTGAGTTAGAAAAAGCGATTTTGCCGCTTCTGTCATCGTGCCTTCAGCATCTATCGCTCTTACTATTCGTAAATGTTGTCTATCAATCATAATAAATTACAACCAGTTTAACGTTTTTGAAGAGGGCTTGGGGCAGCACTGACTATAGTCACGGCGTCCGACAGGCGAGTTTCAATTATCTCTTTTATGATAATTGATATTTCTCTAAAGGTCTTTCGTCCAGGCGCAGTGTTTCTCCACGCTAATGAGTGCTGACGCTCAATAGGCATATCGGCAATCTCACACACGTGTAACGCTTCAGGCTTGTGCAACTCAGAATGAATATAAAGCCCGGGTAGGAAGGCTACACCCATGCCCATTACTACCATTTGACGCAAAGTATCGAGGCTGGTGCCCTCATAATCACGCTGTAAATCTGCCCCAATCTCATCGCAAATGCGCTGCACTTGATGATGAAAGTGATGTCGGTCTTCTAGTGTTAACACTTTCTCGCCGCTTATTTCTTCTGGCTTGACATAGGCTTTTCCTGACAATTTGTGATCAGAAGGCGTGACGAATTTTAAAGGCTCTTTGAAGAGTGGTTGCGTGATCAATTGAGAGTTTTCGCCCGAAAGTGGGGAAAGTATTAGGTCATATTCACCACGCAGTAGACCGTGTTGCAATGCGTTAGGGGCGCCTTCTCGAACATAGAAGCGCAAGCCGGGCTTCCGTTTGTGCAGATCTGGTAGCACAAAGGGAAGTAAATAAGGCCCTAGTGTTGGCGGTATCCCTAACCGGTAGGTTACAACTTCGCCCTCGGACAAGTCTCGTGCAATTTCGCTGAACCGTTGAGAGGCCTGCAGCACCTCTTCCGCTGCATCAAGCAAGGCTTTACCTTGGGGAGATAACAGCGTTCCCGTGCGTGATCGTTCAAAAAGCGTTAGCCCTAAGAGGTTTTCTAGCGCACTGATCTGACTGGTCAGAGTAGGCTGACTAATTCCCAGTATTCCCGCTGCTTGCCTGAAGCTTAGGTATTTAGCCACTGCAACAAAATAGCGGATTTGGTTAATTGACGGGGTCTTTCCGTTGAATTGCATGGTGAAAATGGCTCTCTCTTACTATGCTTATGGGTAGTGATACGTAAGCGGTGATAGTATTTAGCTATCGCGAGTTAGTATATTAAACTATTAATCTATCAGGTGAAACTGGCGTAATTACATAATCATTACAATTATTAAAAAATTGGGAGTTATATATGGATCACGTTATCTCAGGTGTTGCCAAATTCCAGAAAGAAGTTTACCCAAACAAAAAAGCTACGTTTCAAAAACTAGCTACTGGGCAGAACCCTGAAGTGCTTTTCATTACGTGCTCTGATTCACGTATCGACCCGAACTTAGTAACACAAACTGATCCGGGTGAGCTATTTATCTGCCGTAATGCTGGCAACATCGTACCTCCTCACAGCAATCAAACTGGTGGCATGACAGCGTCTATTGAGTTTGCAGTTGCTGCACTGGGCGTTTCTCACATTGTTATTTGTGGCCATACTGACTGTGGTGCAATGAAAGGCGCCATCAACCCTGAAGGCTTAAGTGCGCTACCGCATGTAAAAGAGTGGCTAGGTCATTGCCGTGTTGCAACTGAAGTTGTTAAAGAGCGCTGTGGCCATTCAGACCTTTCTATTGACGATCTAGAAGCGGTAACGAAAGAGAACGTTGTTCAGCAAATTCAGCACCTTCGTACTCACCCTGCTGTTGCTGCAAAAATTGCAACAGGTCAGGTTAAGCTTCACGGATGGGTTTATAACATTGGTTCAGGTGAAGTGCTTTACTACAACACTGAGTCTGGTGAATTTGATGTAATGGACGAGTCTACCGCCGAAGCACAACTTGCTCGCGGTGAATAAGGTCTATAACTATGGTAAAAATTAACCTTTCAAACCTACGAGGCGATTTTACCGGCGGTTTAACAGCCGGTATCGTTGCTTTACCACTGGCGCTTGCACTAGGTGTAGCGTCAGGCTTAGGCCCAATGGCGGGTCTGTACGGTGCTATTGCGGTTGGCTTCTTTGCCGCACTTTTCGGTGGTACACCAGCACAGATTTCTGGTCCAACGGGGCCTATGGTTGTTGTTCTTGCAGGCTTGTTCGCAAGTCTGTCAGGCGACGCCAGCCTTATATTCACAGCTGTGATATTGGCCGGTATATTCCAGATTGTTTTTGGTGTCCTTGGTGTTGGCCAATACATTCGCTTGGTGCCTTACCCGGTAATATCGGGCTTTATGTCGGGCATCGGTGCAATCATCATCATTCTTCAAATCGGCCGCTTACTGGGCCATGAGCCGCCAGGCGGAACAATCGGCGCATTGACATACTTGCCAACCGCGCTTGCCGATATTGATTTTGCAACCTTAGCGTTAGGCCTTGGTACCTTGGTTATTGCCTACAAATGGCCACCGCAATTAGGCAAGTATGTGCCTGGCGCACTGGCTGCACTTATCATTGGCACGCTTGTAAGTTTAGCGTTGTCTGTGCCAATTCTTGGTGATATCCCAACGGGTTTACCTAGCCTTCACCTTCCAGTATTTGACCAAAGCAAAGCACTGCTTATTCTTGAAGCCGCGTTTATTCTAGCTGTGCTGGGAGCCATCGATAGTCTACTTACATCTCTTGTTGCTGATAACATGACGCGTACCCGTCACGATAGTAACAAAGAGCTAATCGGCCAAGGTATTGGTAATACATTTGCTGGTCTTATCGGCGGTATCGCAGGTGCAGGCGCAACGATGCGTACTGTTGTAAATATCCGTAGCGGTGGTAAGTACAACATTTCAGGTATGGTACACGCGCTAGTTCTTCTAGCAATTGTGTTAGGTCTTAGCCCGCTAGCAGCGCAAATTCCTCACGCTGTTCTTGCTGGTATCTTGGTTAAAGTTGGTTTAGATATCATCGACTGGAGTTACTTGAAGCGCGCTCACAAAGGCCCACGTTGGGACTTCGGCCTAATGATTATGGTGCTTGCGCTAACGGTATTTGTAGATCTGATCACAGCAGTTGGTGTTGGCGTGGTATTCGCAGCATTAGCTTACGTTAAGCAAATCGCACAGCTGCAAATTGAAGAGCTTAAGAAAATCCCTGAGTCGTTAAACGACCCTAAAGAAAATGAGCTATTGGAATCTCTTAAAGACAAAGTATCAATCTTTAGTTTTGGCGGACCACTAAGCTTTGGTGCGGCTGCCGATTTGGGCCACCACGTTCGTGAGCGTGTGAAACCGGGTTCTAAAGTCACCATTTTAGATTTCTCGCGCGTTCCACTTATGGATGTTTCTGCTGCGATGGCAGTTGATACAGTTACCTCAGATGCACTAGCGGCAGGTCGTCAGCTGGTTATTTGTGGTGCTAATGCAGAAGTCAATAAGGTGCTTGAGGGCGTAAACGAAGCGCACCCAGGTATCCCCAACTTTGACACGCTACACGACGCTTTGCTTTACGCAGAAAAGCAAGTAGCCGGGACTGAAAGCAAAAACACCCGTTTTCAAGCCGCAACGCAGTCGTGAAGTAATATCAAGGTAAGATAAACCTTTCCCTTTTGGCCCTCCTTAGTGAGGGCTTTTTTGTGTCTGTTAGGCAAAGATTTCTTTGCTAAATTTCTGGGTCCGTTTATAGCTGGTGCGTGTTTACTTGGATGTCATTGAGTAAACAAACATGGAAAATGTTTTATTAATTGATTGTTCAATTAAACTTAACGCTACTGTAACAATTCCTCCCTAGAGTAGTGAGTAAACATTACACAACTACTTTGGGAAACACATGAAAACACACAATAAACTCTCGTTAGCTGTACTTGCAGCACTTTCGTCTATGACTACACCTACAGTGGCGTGGGCAGAGGAAGCAGAGCGTGCTGACGAAGAGCGCATAGAAGAAATTACCGTTGTTGGGCGAAGCGTTTCTTACGCGAATAACGCAACGAGCGACGATATGTTTAAACAACAGGCTAATCTTAGCAGTGTGTTAGCCGCGGTTGATAACCTGCCGGGTGTGCTTATTAACGAAGGTGATACCTTTGGGGCTGATGACTGGTCAACATCTATTGTTATTCGTGGCTTTCAAGTAAACCTAAACGAGCAGCAAATTGGCATGACGGTAGATGGCATCGCCAACGGTAACTCGAATTACGGTGGTGGCGCGAAAGCGAATCGCTATATCGATACCGAAAACGTAAAAGGCGTTGAAGTTTCTCAGGGTACGGCGGATATCGCTTCCCGTTCACACGAAGCCTTGGGCGGCACACTGAATTTCACCACCATTAACCCGTCTGCGGAGCAGGGCTTAATAACCAGTGTAACTGCGGGTTCATTTGATGCGTCAAAATACTATGTACGCTACGAAACAGGCGAAATCTTTAAAGATACTTACGCGTGGATAAGCCTTTCAAGTCAAGAAAGTTCTGACTTTATGCAGCAGGCAGCAGAGAACACCCGTGATCATTTAGCCATGAAGTTTATCTCTACCGTTAACGACGTGTCTCTTACAGGTTACCTGTCTTACGACGATACCCACGAAGATAACTACCAGCGCATATACGGGCTGGCGCAATATGAACAAAATCCAGATTGGGACCAGTTAACTGACGAGTGGACAGGCGTGCCTTATCAAGATCAGGCGTATCGTCGAGGTTGGTCTACCCTACGCGAAAACCTTTTCGCTTATTTACAGGCTGACTTTACTATTGGCCAGGTCGATTTTATGACCAACGTGTATTATCACGACAATGAAGGACGCGGCGAATGGGTTCCCCCCTATATTGTTGATATCACTGATGACGGAGCAGAAGGGCACTCAGAGCTTATTGTTGGAAATACGGTATTCGGTGGAGAGGAGCTGGGACAAATCTACTTTGTTGATAGACAAGGCAACCAGCTAAGCCCTATTGAGGGGTGTCAAAGCTCACTGACCTTCCCTTATGGTGGTGCAGGTGCAGAATATGACCCAGGCTGTCATGCGCAAGGCGCTATTCCCGTGGGCTCATATCGTCACACCCATTATGATAAAGAGCGTTTTGGCATTAATGCTGATGCTGTGTGGTACACCAAAATTGGTGATTTTGATAATACCGTACGTTTTGGTATTTGGTGGGAAGACTATGAGCGTGGCGAGTCTCGCGATTGGCATAAAATTACCAACTCGTCTATTAGCGTCGATTATGACAACGTGCCTTACTGGGTGCAGTACGACAGAACCTTCCCAGTTGATACCTTGATGTACTATGTGGAAGATGAGCTTGATCTAGGCTTTGCCCGCATTCGCGCTGGTGCCAAGAAGTTTAACGTAGATATCGAGAAAACGGACAACTTTGATTCAGCCAACAACTTAGCGGTGAATACTGACTCAGATACCTTATTCTCAGCCGGTATCGTTGCACCTTTACCCATTGAAGGAGTGGAAGTTTTCGCAGGTTACGGTGAGAACTTTGCGGCAATCAAAGATGCACAACTAGAGCGCAACGATACTGACCTTCGCTTTATAAAGCCAGAAACCGCTGACAACATTGACGTAGGTTTCCGCTACTCTTCACCTGGTTTCAATGCCAGCGTGACCTACTACAATATTGAGTTTAACGACCGTATTCAATTTACCAGTAACGAAACCTCAGAGGGTATAGACTTTCTTGAAGCAGCCGCGGGTGGATACAAAAACGTGGGCGGTATTGAGTCTAGCGGTTTTGAAATTTCAGCAGACATTATGCTAACCGAAGAGTTCTCGTTGTTCACTTCTATTACCTTAAGCGAGTCAGAATATGTTGCGACGGTAGGTAGTTCAGGTACGCAATACGATACACTTGACGATGCGCTGGCAGCCATCGCTGATCCTGAAAACCCTGAAGTGTCACTGGTAGCTATTGAAGGTAATACGGTTATCGGTACGCCTGACACTATGGCGGTAATTAGCCTCGATTGGGCACGCGATAACTACTTCGCAGGCCTGTCTACCAAGTACGTTGATAGCCGCTACCTGGATATTGATAATGCAGCACAGGTTGATGACTATATCGTTAGCGACTTCTATATTGGCGGCTTTATCGAAAACATTGGTTCAGGTGCTGAAGAGCTAGAAGTGCGTTTAACAGTAAACAACCTGTTTGATGAAGACTATGCGTCTACCATTGCACCAGGTGCATTTTGGATTGGCGCACCTCGCGCTGTTGCAGTCAACGCACGCTTAACCTTTTAATCGTGATATCATGCCTGCGGCGGCGTTGTGCTGTCGCAGGTTATTTTTTAGATTTAAGGTTTGGAGTTGTAGCATGCCCAAGGTGGGAATGGAGCCAGTTCGCAAGAAGCAATTAATAGAAGCAACGCTAGAAGTGATGGCAGAAGTTGGCTATCACGGTACAACGATTAGCTTGATTAGCAAAAGAGCTGGGCTTTCTTCAGGGATAATCAGTCACTATTTTGGTGACAAGCAAGGTTTAATTGAAGCAACGATGCGCCACCTTCTCGATGCGCTAAAAATTACGCAGCGTATTGACGCTCCCCTAGAGCGGATTGATTTCATTATTGAAAATAACTTTTCACAAACGCAAGGGGCGAGTTCCGCCACCAATACCTGGTTTAACTTCTGGGCGTTGTCACTACACAACGAAGGCTTGCATCGTTTGCAGTGTATTAACCACAAACGCTTAGAGCGTAATTTAGCGTTTAGTTACCGCAAGCTACTTAAACCTGAGCAGGTCAAAAACGCCGCTGCGTCTACCGCTGCATTAATTGATGGGTATTGGCTTCGTTATTCCATGGGCAGTGTGGGTAACGGTGATTTTTCAGAAGCTGTAGCCCGTTGTAAGCAATACGTTCGCGATTTAGTTGCCCAATACGGAAGATAAATAAGCAAACGGAAGTTAAACAAGTACTCGCGGCTGGCGTATAAGTACCACTGATCGAATACTGATTAGAAAAATAAAAAGGGCGGTTCGAGATAAGTCGAACCGCCCTTTTTAATTATCTACACTTTCTAAATGAGCTATGCGGACTGATATTAGCTGGCGCCAGATACAAATCGCTATCCGGCGCGAGAAGCTAGCATGTGCTCACTAAGTGCTTAACTCAATGAGTTACCAAATTCTTACGCGCTCTTCTGGCGCAAGATAAAGTGCATCACCTGGTTTCACGTCAAACGCTTCATACCATGCATCATGGTTTCTTGGCGCTTGTGCACGATAACGACCTGGCGCGTGTGTACCTGCGCGAAGTTGATTCAGCATGCTTTCTTCAGTGCGTTTTTCTTTCCACACTTGTGCCCATGCAAGGAAGAAACGCTGATCGCCTGTTAGGCCGTCAATTACCGGCGCTTCTTTGCCGTTAAGGCTAAGTTTGTAGGCGTGGTAAGCCATGGCTAGACCACCCACGTCACCAATGTTTTCACCCAAGCTGTTGCGACCATTTACGAAGTTACCTTCGATAGGCTCGTACTGGCTGTATTGCTCGGCTAGCATATCCGCTTTTTCTTCAAACGCTGCGCGGTCAGCATCGGTCCACCAATTGCGCTGAATACCGTTTGCATCTGACTTCGAGCCTTGATCGTCAAAACCATGTCCCATTTCGTGACCAATTACCGCACCGATTGCACCGTAGTTAACTGCTGCGTCGGCGTTTGGATCAAAGAATGGTGGTTGCAAAATAGCCGCTGGGAATACAATTTCGTTGAACGAGCTATTGTAGTAGGCGTTAACGCGCTGCGGTGTCATACCCCAGCGATTGCGATCCGTTTTCTCTAGCTCACGTTCTACCGATTGGTCTTGGAAGAATGTGCGTAGGTTTCGAACATTGCCTACTAAGTCTTTGTCGCTGATGGTTACGCCGTCGAAAGACTGCCATTCGTCTGGGTAGCCAATTTTAGGGTTAAATGCCATTAGCTTTTCTTTGGCATTTACCTTGGTTTCTTCGCTCATCCAGTCTAGGTTTTCAATACGCTCACCTAGTGCTGTACGCAAGTTCTCAACCAGCTCCGCCATCTGCTCTTTTGAGCTTTCTGGGAAGTATTCGTTTACGTAAATCTTGCCGATAGCAAAACCAAGTGACTCAGTACCAGACATTTGGCTCACTGCGCGTTTCCAACGAGGACGAGGCTCTTGCTGACCGCTTAGTGTACGACCAAAGAAGTCAAAGTTGGCTAGGTAGATATCTTCAGAAAGGAAATCCGCATTGTTTGAAATAGTGTGATATTTCAAGTACGACTTCCAATCAGCGAGATCAGCTTCGTTAATAATTTTAATAACGTCTTTTACTGGCTCAGGCTGTGTAATATTTAGCTCAGGTACCTTATAACCGGTTTGAGCAAAATACGTATCCCAATCAAAGCCAGGGTACTCGTCAGACAGCTTGCTACGTTCAATCTGGTTGAGAGTAAGATCGCGGTCACGGCGTTTTTCGCGAGGCCACTGAATTTCTGCAATTTGTGTTTCAAGGGCAAGAATGTTCGCCGCTTTTTCAGCTGCGTTTTCTTCGCCTGCAAAATTTAGCATCTGCTCGATGTGCGCTACATAAGCTTCACGAATTTTAACAAAACGTTCGCTATCGCTCAGGTAGTAGTCGCGATCAGGAAGGCCTAAACCACCAACACCAACACTTAATTGGTATTCATTTGGGTCAAGGCGGTTGTACCACATACCGCCGCCAATTGGCGTGGTTGAGCCTACTAACCAGCTGTTACCAAATGCTTTGGTTAGGTCAGTTTTGTTTTCAATGCTATCGATAGACGTGAGTACGTCTTTAATTGGCTCAATACCTTTTTCGTTGATGGTATCTGTATCCATATAAGCAACGAAAAAGTCGTGAACAAGCTTTTCTTCTGCATTTAGAGAAGACTTTTCCATTAGCCCATCAATGATGTTTTTAACTTGCTCTTCACTACGCTCTGCAAGACCCGTAAACGCGCCGTAGCGAGTTTTGTCAGCGGGCAGCTCGTAGTTGTCGTACCATGTACCGCTCGCGTACATGAAGAAGTCATCACCAGGTTTTACCGCTTCATTACGAGCGGTCAAGTCTACGCCAAAAGAGCCTAGTTCCGCTTCGCCCTTCATTTCTGGCGCTTCAACATTGCTGGTTTGTTCTTGGGCTTGTTCAGGCTGACCGCAACCAGCAAGTCCCAAAGATGCCGTAATCGCTACGGCAAGAAGTTTATATTTCATCGTTTTTCTCGTTGTGATTATAAGTGTCGTCGTTAGGTGCAGTGACACTCGTTGTTTTTAAAGTAGGCACAAATTCCTTGTTAAACGGTAAAGCATTCCGTGCCTGATTAAAATAGCTTGCGATATGTGGCGTTTCTCGCTGTAAAAAGTCTGCTACAGCAGTGTGAAACGACGGATGTTGTAATTTGTGATGAGAACGGCAATAAATAGGCTCGAAGCCTCGAAGTATTTTATGTTCACCTTGGGTGCCGGGATTAAAAAGCGATAGCTTTTTCTCAATGGCGAATTCAATGCCTTCAAAATAACAGCAGGCAAAATGTAGCCCGTCTATTTCTTTCAGTGCTCCCCAGTATCTGCCATACAGTCCTGTCTCATCATAGAAAAAGAGGGCGCTGGCTACTGCTACCTCATTCTCTATTGCCGTCACTATAAGCATGTTATCGCTCATGCTCTCGACTAGCTGCTCGAAAAACGCATCGTTCAAATATCCCACGTGACCGCTTCGTTTTAAATAGGTTGCTTTGTAACACTTTGTGAAAAACTGCAGTATCTCTGGACTAATCTCATTGCCAGTATGATGGGTAAAGCGGACGCCTTGCTCGTTCAGTTTACGTCGACTTTTCTTGATATCTTTTCTTTTGCGGGAGGTAAGCGCGTTAAGAAAATCGTCGAAATCACCATAACCGTAGTTATGCCACTGAAACTGAACTGCGTATCGGGTCAGGTAGTGGTTGGGAATACTGGGTTGAACTTTGAATTGGTCATTAGGCAAATCAGCGGCTAATGCACTGGCCTCAGGCTCGCCTTTACCAATAAGTTGAGCCGAGGTGCTTTCATTGGGAAATAGCCAATGAAAAGAAGATAAAGCCTTACCAAATACGGACTCTACATACGCTGTCAATGTATTTTCTAGTTCACTTAAAAGTGACGGAGTAAGCGCAATGTGTCCATCAGAAAGTAGTCTAGAGCCTGTTACGGGGGTAAAGGGGATGGCCGATATCCATTTAGGATAATAGTCGAGACCGTGCTGTGCATAAGCATTAGCCCATGCGTGGTCAAACACGTATTCACCGTAGCTGTGAGTTTTCAGGTAGCCGGGAATAACAAGATTTGCAGCCTCATGCTGACCTTTCGCTATAGCAATATGGCAAGGCTGCCACCCAGATTCATTGCTGCACGAGCCGCTGCGTTCTAGCGCATGTAAGAATTCATAAGAAACGAAAGGACCCGATTCTTTTGCGAGGTATTGCCAGCGCTCTTTAGAGATCTGTTCAATCGAATCTATTATTGTTATGCGATAGTTGGATGCTGTCATGCAGTTTACATCATGTAGAGGTTAAGTGCGTAAAACGCTAGATAGTCGCAATGTACGAGTAATTAACGCTAAAATAACGCGGTTTCTACGTTTAATACAGAAGAGTAAGTTTACAAAAATGTCAGAGTTCGACCGAAAAATCATTACCGACGCGATTACTCGCATGCTGGCACGACGAGAGCATAGCTTTAACGAGATTATGCGAAAGTTGCAGCAGAAGGGAATAGCGAGTGATGCTTTCATGCCTATTCTGGAGAAATTCAAAGATGCTGATATCCAAAGCGATGCTAGATTTGCAGAAAGCCGAGCTCGCGCACTGTATTTAAAAGGGAAGGGACCCCGCGCAATTAAATTAGACTTACAGCAATACGGTGTAGATGAAAGTACTGCAGAACACGCAATGAGAGAGATTGACGCTGACTGGTTTGAAAGTGCTAAAAAAGTAAAAGAGAAAAAGTTTGGCGAGTTTTATGAAACCGAATTCGCGTTGAGACAGAAGCAGAAACAATTTCTTCAATATCGTGGCTTTTACCAAGATCACATTGAATATGCGGTAAGCGCAAACGAATCTAGCTAAAACGGCTGGTTTATGCTCATGTTTACCGACAAATAGATGCCGTTGGCGATTCGTTTTATGAATACTGGCTATTTTCGTCTACTTAAAGTGAAATTTGAGCCTATCTTCTCCCCGTTACACTTAACAAAATTGCGTTATCCATGGTATTGTTGCGCAAATTTGTGTGCATTTTAATTATCCAGAGAATTATAGCGAGGATAAGCGTATTGCGTATTCGCAAACTGCCCCGATTATAAAGCTCATTAGAACAGGCAAATCGCACGTTTCAAAAATAGAATAAAGGAAGTTAGGTTTTCAATGACATTATCAACTGCTGACTTACGTAACAAGTTTATCGATTATTTTAAAAGCCATGGCCACCAAGCGGTGGCGAGCTCGTCACTGGTTCCGGCAGATGATCCCACACTTCTTTTTACCAACGCGGGCATGAACCAGTTTAAAGACTGTTTTTTAGGTGCGGAAAAACGCAGCTATACCCGTGCGGTATCGTCACAGCGCTGCGTTCGCGCAGGTGGTAAGCATAACGACCTTGAGAACGTAGGTTACACTGCGCGTCACCATACCTTTTTTGAAATGCTGGGTAATTTCAGCTTTGGCGATTATTTCAAAAAAGAAGCGATAGAGTTTGCGTGGAATTTCCTTACCAAAGAAATTGGTTTGCCAAAAGAAAAGCTCTTAGTCACCGTTTATTCTGAAGATGACGAAGCTTTCGACATCTGGGAAAACCATATTGGTGTTCCAAAAGAAAAGATTATTCGCATTAGTACGTCAGATAACTTCTGGTCTATGGGCGATACCGGTCCATGTGGTCCTTGTTCTGAAATCTTTTACGATCACGGTGCGCACATTTGGGGAGGTCCTCCGGGAACACCAGAAGAAGACGGCGACCGCTTTATCGAAATTTGGAACCTGGTATTTATGCAGTTTAACAAACAAGCTGACGGTACCATGGAGCCACTCCCTAAGCCTTCAATCGATACCGGTATGGGCCTAGAACGTATTTCCGCTATCTTGCAGAACGTGCACAGCAACTACGAGATCGACCTTTTCCAAAACTTGATCAAATCAGCAGCATCAATTGTTCGAAGCGAAGATTTAGAAAATAAATCGCTACGGGTCATCGCCGATCACATTCGTTCGTGCAGCTTCTTAATTTGCGATGGCGTTATGCCATCAAATGAAGGGCGCGGATACGTATTACGTCGCATTATTCGTCGCGCTGTCCGCCACGGCTATCAACTTGGCGCAAACGATATTTTCTTCTATAAGCTTGTAGCATCACTTGCCAAAGAAATGGGTGAAGCGTATCCAGAACTTGTAGACCAGCTACCGGTAATTGAAAAAGTACTACGTGTTGAAGAAGAGCAGTTTAGCAAAACGTTAGCCCGTGGTATGGCTATCCTAAACGATACATTAGAAACTCTAGAAGGCGACACAGTGCCGGGTGACGTAGTATTCAAGCTTTACGACACCTATGGTTTCCCTACTGACTTAACCAATGATGTAGCGCGTGAGCACGACCTTAAGATTGACGAAGAAGGTTTTGAAGCTGCTATGCAAGCACAGCGTGCCCGTGCACAGCAGGCTAGCAACTTTGGTGCAGACTACAATAGTAAACTCGCCATTGACCACACAACCTCATTTACTGGGTACACCGATGTAGAAGGCCAGGCGAATGTGGTTGAACTTATTGCCGACAATGCGTTTGTTGAGAAGCTTGAAGACGGTCAAGAAGGCGTTGTGGTATTAGACAGCACACCGTTCTACGCTGAAAGCGGTGGTCAGGCAGGTGACAAAGGTGTGCTTCGCGTGGCAAACGGTGAATTCATCGTTACAGACACCCAAAAAATGGGTAATGCGTTTGCACACAAAGGTATTGCTAAAGGTTCGGTATCTAAAGGTGATACGGCAACCGCAGCGATTGATGCAGCAAATCGTGAAGCCATTAAAAAGAACCACAGCGCAACGCATTTACTTCATGCAGCACTGCGTGAAATTTTAGGTGAGCACGTAACTCAGAAAGGTTCATTGGTTGAAGCGCCGCGCATGCGTTTTGACTTCTCGCATTTTGAGGCAGTAACGGCTGAGCAACTTGCTGAGATTGAAAGACGAGTTAACCAAGAAATACGTGCAAACCACACGTTAGCAACTGAACTAATGGATTTGGATGAAGCCAAAGCATCAGGCGCAATGGCGCTATTTGGTGAAAAGTACGACGAAAAAGTTCGCGTGGTAACCATGGGGCCATTCTCTGTTGAGCTATGTGGTGGTACTCACGTTACACGTACTGGTGATATTGGCTTGTTTAAAATTACCAGTGAAGCGGGTATTGCATCGGGCGTTCGACGTATCGAAGCAGTTACTGGCGAGCATGCACTTGAAGTCGTGCAAACCCAACAAGCGACACTGTCTTCATTGTCTGCGTTATTGAAAACAGACAGCCAAAATGTACTTGATCGCGTAGTTTCTCTACAAAATCAGACTAAAGAACTAGAAAAAGCACTCAATTCTGCGAAACAAAAACTGGCGAGTCAGCAAGGTGCTGATATGCTTAGTAATGCAGTAGAGATAAATGGCGTTAAAGTTCTTATTGCGAATTTGGAAGGTGTTGAAGCGAAGTCATTGCGTTCAATGATGGATGACATTAAAAACCGAATTGGTGAAGGGATCGTAGTATTAGGTGTGGCTAATGACGCGAAAGTGAATCTTATTGCTGGCGTTACTAAAAACCTCACTAGTAAAGTTAAAGCGGGCGAGCTAGTTAACTTTGTTGCATCACAAGTAGGTGGCAAAGGGGGCGGTCGTCCAGATATGGCACAGGCAGGCGGTGACCAGCCTGAAAACTTGGGCCAGGCGCTAGATTCGGTTAACGCTTGGTTACAAGATAAGCTATAATTATTTTTGTGTATAACAGTGAGTTTTTGAAGTGACGCAGAAACATGGAATCACTGTCGCTTCCATCGGGTCGTGCCGATGGGTTGGCAAATCTTAATGGATGATGTTCAGTATTAAGGAACAGGAGCAAGCGAATGCTTATTTTGACTCGTCGAGTTGGTGAAACGCTTATGGTTGGTGACGATGTAACCGTTACCGTACTAGGTGTAAAAGGGAATCAGGTACGTATCGGTGTGAATGCACCAAAAGAAGTTTCTGTGCACCGTGAAGAGATATACATGCGCATTCAAGCAGAAAAAGGCGGTCAGCCAGGCTCTGCAGAATAATTGCATTATACGCTTCATTGGAAAAGGTCAGCTTACGCTGGCCTTTTTTGTTTTAAGTGAGTAAATCTTATCGGGCTTTAGCGCAAGTCTATTGTTTCTGTTCTATTTCGCCAGAAATGACGTTGTGATGTCTCGCGCTAACGACCAAGTTAAGTCTCTGGGTCGTGCACAGCTTTTTTCTAGCACAATGCCTTCTGGGTGGACGATTTTTAAATAGAGACATATACCGCTTTATTTGAGATTTAGGAGCGTTTTTAAATAACTTAAGTAAGTAATACGAATCAGCGTACTTGGTTATGAACAAATAAATTCAAAACTTTTTGATATTATTTTTGAAAAATTGACTAAATTATTAAGGCGGGTCAGTTAAAACTGCAATGAAGCTGCGCATATTCAAATGCAAATTAACGAGCATCGTTAAATAAAATTCGGTTTAATTGCTTGTATTGCGAACAAATTACTGGTTTTTTGCTCGAATCGTTTAAAATGGCAGCGGGTGAACAATTTCTTTATAAAAAAGGTTTGACTCAGGCCAATGAATCCGTAAAATGCACCCCGCAGTCAAGGAGAGGTGGGTGAGTGGCTGAAACCAGTTCCCTGCTAAGGAACCATACGCATATACGCGTATCGAGGGTTCGAATCCCTCCCTCTCCGCCATTATTCGTTGGCAGTGACGGCCAACAACAAGTTTTGCGCGTGTGTAGCTCAGCTGGATAGAGTACCTGGCTACGAACCAGGCGGTCGGAGGTTCGAATCCTTCCACACGCGCCACTTATTTTAAAGCGTCACCTTTTGAGGTAGAATTCAAAAGTACACAAGTTTACGCGTGTGTAGCTCAGCTGGATAGAGTACCTGGCTACGAACCAGGCGGTCGGAGGTTCGAATCCTTCCACACGCGCCATATTGAAAAACCCACCTTTTTAGGTGGGTTTTTTCATTTCTACTCCTTTTATTTTTGTTCTCTCCACTTTCGTCTAAGCGCGCTGTTTAAAATTTAAGCTAAACTTAATGTGTCTAACAGCAGTAAAGCGCGAGGTACGCTATGGCACATCCATCTACTACTTTTCGATTTTTAGCAGAGCCTACCGACGTAAACTTTGGCGGTAACGTTCACGGTGGCATGCTCTCTATAACAGCTTAATGAAATGGATTGACCAAGCTGCCTATGCCTGTGCCGCGCAATGGTCCAAATGTTACTGCGTCACGGTGTCTGCCAATGGCATACGTTTCATAAAACCTATAAAAGTAGGTCAGCTAGTTGAGATAACCGCATCGTTGGTACACACTGGAGCGTCAAGTATGCATATCTATGTTGTGGTTAAATCGGGCGACGCCACGGAAAACACTACGTCTGTCGCAAATCGCTGTTTTATAACTTTTATGGCGGTGGACTGTGAGGGAAGCCCAGTAAATGTGCCTGCTTACGTACCCGAGGATGAACGACATATGCAGCTAGATTTATACCAGTCCGCATAGATAATCACCCACTCAGCGAGAGTTAAAATGTTCGTAATCGCGGCGTGTTACCGTAGGTATAGTGGTTCTACATCAAGGTGACACAACAAAGAGTACGGACATTTTAAACTCGCCCTTCGGGAAGGTCTGGCAAGCTTCCTAGCTGCATTCTGGGAATTTGAAAGGGAACAGC